>NZ_SCND01000156.1:0-13135 GCF_005503585.1 Pseudomonas sp. 2VD | reverse complement strand
GCGCACATGGTGCGGGCCCACGCCTGCGTGCGCGACTATCGCCACATCGACATCTGGGGCCGCGATCCGGCCAAGGCCGCCGCGCTGGCCGCCCGGCTGCGCGCGGAGGGCTACCCGGCGCGAGCGGCCGACGGGTTGCGCGCGGCGGTGGAGGCGGCCGACTGCGTCAGTTGCGTTACCACCTCCCGCGAAGCGCTGGTGCGCGGCGCATGGCTGAAGCCGGGCGTCCATCTCGACCTGGTTGGCGCCTTCCTGCCGTCCATGCGCGAGACCGACGCCCTGGCGGTGGCGCGCGCGCGGATCGTGGTGGACACCCGCGCAGGCGCGCTGGAAGAAGCCGGCGACCTGTTGCAGGCGATCGCCGAAGGCGCCATCGGGCACGAGGCGATATCCACCGAACTTCGCGACTTGCTGGGCGGGGCTGGGCGGCGCGGCGATCCCGGGGAAATCACCCTGTTCAAGTCGGTGGGTTATGCGCTGGAGGACCTGGTCGCCGCGCGCCGGGTTGTGGATAACGCCGCCTGAGGTTGTTCAGGATTTCTGTGCGGGGGCTTGTGGATAAGGTGGGTAAGAACCGCCAAGCCCCTGAATTGGCGAGGATTAGGCGTGGATGGTCAGAAAATGATCAGTGCTCGCGCCGGGGCACTTATCCCCAGCGCGTGGTCATGCCGCTGCCACAGTTGTTCAGGAAAACTGTGCGACGCCCTGTGGACAAGTTGGTGGCTGTTCGCTGCGGCCCAGGCACGGTGCGGGCTCCGCGAGGTTGGTCGTTTTTTGAGCAGACGCCTCGGCAAACTCGTGCGCAACTGTATGGCCAACCGGGCACGGCGAGGCTCTAGAATCCCCGGACATCGTTTTTCCGCCCCGTACGAGGAGATGCCCATGTCGTCCACCCTGTTCATCACCGGCGCCACCTCAGGCTTCGGCGAAGCCTGCGCCCGTCGTTTCGCCGAGGCCGGCTGGTCGCTGGTGCTCACCGGCCGTCGCGAGGAGCGTCTGCAGGCCCTGGCCGGCGAGCTTTCGGCGAAGACCCGGGTGCTGCCGCTGACCCTGGACGTGCGCGACCGCGCGGCGATGAGCGCGGCCGTGGACAACCTGCCGGAAGAGTTCGCCACCCTGCGCGGCCTGATCAACAACGCCGGCCTGGCGCTGGGCACCGACCCGGCGCAGTCCTGCGACCTGGACGACTGGGACACCATGGTCGACACCAACATCAAGGGCCTGCTCTACAGCACGCGCCTGCTGCTGCCGCGGCTGATCGCCCACGGCGCCGGGGCGAGCATCGTCAACCTGGGTTCGGTGGCCGGCAAGTGGCCCTATCCGGGTAGCCATGTCTACGGCGGCACCAAGGCCTTCGTCGAGCAATTCTCCCTGAACCTGCGTTGCGACCTGCAGGGCACCGGGGTGCGCGTGACCAACCTCGAGCCGGGGCTGTGCGAGAGCGAGTTCTCCCTGGTCCGCTTCGGCGGCGACCAGGCGCGCTACGACAAGACCTACGCCGGGGCCCATCCGATCCAGCCGGAAGACATCGCCGAGACCATCTTCTGGATCATGAACCAGCCCGCCCACCTGAACATCAACAGCCTCGAGATCATGCCGGTGAGCCAGTCCTGGGCCGGCTTCGCCATCCACCGCGAAAGCTGACCGGCGGAGGCGGCCGGGGCGCGCTATGATGCCCCGGTCGTCCCGATCGAATAAGCGAATTCCATGAGCAAACCGGGCCAACGCGTGCTGGCCGAGCTGCGCAAGCTGATCGCTTCCGGCGAACTCGCCGCCGGCGAGCGCATCGTCGAGATTCCCACCGCCGAACGCCTGCAGGTCTCGCGCATGCCGGTGCGCATCGCCCTGCGTACCCTCGAGCAGGAAGGCCTGCTGTGCAAGACCGGGCGCGGCTACAGGGTGCGCGCGGTGACCCGCGAGGATATCGCCGGCGCGGTCGAGGTGCGCGGCGTTCTGGAAGGCCTGGCGGCACGCCAGGCGGCCGAGCGCGGGCTGTCCGCCGAGGCACGGGCGACCCTGGAGGAATGCCTGGCCGAGGGCGACCGATTGTTCGCCAACGGCCAGGTCCTGCTGGAGGAGCTGGAGCGCTACCAGCGCATGAACATGCGTTTCCACCGCACCATCATCGAGGCCAGTGGCAACCCGGCGATCGCCGTGGCGCTGGCGCGCAACGACCACCTGCCGTTCGCCTCGGTGAGCGCCCTGGCGGTGGATCGCGACAATCTCGAGCAGGAATTCCGCCGTTTCAACTTCGCCCACATGCAGCACCACGCGGTGGTCGACGCGCTGGTCAACGGCCAGGGGGCGCGCGCCGAGGCGATCATGCGCGAGCACGCCAACGCGACCCTGCGCTATGCCGACTACTTCGATCCGGCGCGGAAGGGCGTCACCGTGCTTCACGGCGACGTCGCCGCCGACTAGAGATCCAGCACCAGCCGTGGGCTGCGCGAACGCGAACAGCAGGGCGTGAAGCAATCGTTGGCGGCTTGCTCCTCTTCGCTGAGGTAGAGGTCGCGATGCTCCGGTTCGCCGTCCAGCACGCGGGTCAGACAGGTGCCGCAGATGCCCTGCTCGCAGGAGGCCGGCAGGTCCACCCCGGCTTCGCGCAGGGCCGCCAGCACGGTCTGCCCGGCGGCGACTCGGATCAGCGCCCCGTTGCTCGCCAACTGCACTTCGAAGGTGCCGTCCGCATTGGCGTCCCGTGGCGCGGCGGCGAAGTGCTCGCGATGCAAGCGGCTTGCTTCCCAGCCCAGTTCGCGGGCGCTTTCTTCGATCCACTGCATGAAGCCCGCCGGCCCGCAAAGGTATAGCTGGGCGTCGCGCGGACTGGCCGCCAGCAGGGCGCGAAGGTCCGCGCGGCGGCGGCTGTCGCCGTGGTCGAAGTGGCAGTACACGCGGTCGGCGAAGGCGCACCGGTCAAGATAGTCGACGAAGGCCGCGCGCTCGGCGGAATGCGCGCAGTAGTGCAACTGGAAGTCGGCGCCATCGCGGGCCAGGCGTTCGGCCATCGCCAGCAGCGGCGTGATGCCGATGCCGCCGGCGAACAGCAGGCGCGGACCGGGCTCCGGCGACAGCGGGAAGAGATTGCGCGGCTCGCCGATGCGCAGCCGCTGGCCGACCCGCAGTTCGGCGTGCAGCGTGGCCGAGCCGCCGCGCGAGTCGCGGCAGCGGAGTACGGCGATACGGTAGTGGCGCGGCCGTTCGGCGGGGCCGTAGAGGGAGTACTGGCGGACCAGGCCGTTGGGCAGGTGCAGGTCGATGTGCGCGCCCGGCTCGAAGGACGGCAGTGCCGCCCCGTCGGCCCGGAACAGTTCGAAGCTGTGGATATCCTGCGCCTCCAGGCGGATGGCGCCGACGATGACCTCGATCATGGCGAAGGCTCCCGTCAGGCCTGGGCGCGGTTGGGGGCGGCGGCCTGGCGCTCGTCCGCCAGCAGGCGCTCGATGATGCGCCGGGCCTGCACGCCGCCGGCGTCGATGTTCAGTTTCAGCAGGTCGCGCCGTGGATGGCGCAGCAGGTTGCGCTGTTGGCTTTCGAGCATTTCCAGGTCTTCGCCGAAGATCTTTCCCTGGCCTTCGCGAATGCTCTCGGTAAGCGCCTGGTCGTGGGCCTGGAAGTTGCGCGCCATGCCCCAGAAGTACCAGATGGAAGTGGCGCTCTCCGGGGTGATGAAGTCGACCACGATGCTCGCCGCCTTGCGCTCCGCCGGCGCCTGGTAGCCGCCGTGGCCGGCGTGGGCCACGCCGACCTCGATCAGCACGTGGCTGGGCGGCGTGAAGCGGCAGATCTGCCAGCGGTCCACCGCCACGTCGTCGGCCAGGCCGTTGCCGCGCAGGGCCATGCGCCAGAACGGCGGGGCCATGACATTCTGCATGTGGCGGCTGGTGATCACCTCGTCGCCTTCCACCCGCGTGGTCGGCGCGGCCTCGTCGATTTCCTTCTGGCCGATGCTGGACGCATGGACATAGGTCTCGTGGGTCAGGTCCATCAGGTTGTCGATCATCAGGCGATAGTCGCAGTGGATGTGGTACAGCCCGCCGCCATAGGCCCAATCGGGGCTTTCCGCCCATTCCAGGCGGGGTATCAGCGCGGCGTCGGCCTGTTCTTCCGTGCCCGGCCAGACCCAGACGAAGCCGTGCCGCTCCTGCACCGGGAAGCGACGGATGCAGGGGAAGCCGCGGACCCGCTGGCCGGGCATCGCGCGGGTGCGACCGTCCTCGCCCATCGCCAGGCCGTGGTAGCCGCAGACCAGCACGCCATCCTCGACGAAGCCCAGCGACAGCGGCGCGCCACGGTGCGGGCAGAAATCCTCGAGGGCCGCCACGCGGCCGTCCTCGCCTCGGTAGAAAACCATCGGCTCGTCGCAGATGCGTCGGCCGAGCGGCTTGCCGGCCAGTTCGTCGGGGGTGCAGGCCACGTACCAGGCGTTCTTGGGAAACATCGTCGGATCCTCTCGTTGTTCTTGTAATTGGATCCAATGATTCGCGAGGCAACTTTTCCAAGTCAACCGATTCTGTACAAAAAATAATCCGTTCGATAGTCGAACATAAAAAACTTAAGGAAAAAATTGCTCAATTATCTCGTTCCAGAGCCTTTCTCGGATTTCGCTGACAGTGGGATATCCGCTGGCCATCCGTTTTCTTGTCGCACAAATGGATCCAATAGGATTGCGGCATCGACGCAACGGTGCCAGGGTGCCTGCGCTTGCCGTGCCTACAACAACAAGAAAAGGGTCTTCCCGATGATGGATTCCTGCATTCCCGCGCCTCGCTCCCGCCTGCCGTCGCTTCTTTCCTGTCCGCTCGGGGAGGGCCGCCCATGAACCGGGACTTGCGCCGCGCTCTCGACGACGAACCGATGCGGCCGTTCCAGTGGCTGGCGGTGGCTGTGTGCATCGTGCTCAACCTGATCGATGGCTTCGACGTGCTGGTGATGGCCTTCACCGCATCCTCGGTGGCCGCCGAATGGAACCTTGGCGGCGCCGAGATCGGCCTGCTGCTCAGCGCCGGCCTCTTCGGCATGGCCGCCGGCTCGCTGTTCATCGCGCCCTGGGCCGACCGCTGGGGGCGCCGCCCGCTGATCCTCGCCTGCCTGGCGCTGTCGGGCCTGGGCATGCTCGCCTCGGCGCTGAGCCAGGCGGCCTGGCAACTGGCGTTGCTGCGCGGGCTGACCGGGCTGGGTATCGGCGGCATCCTCGCCAGCAGCAACGTGATCGCCAGCGAGTACGCCTCGCGCCGTTGGCGCGGCCTGGCGGTAAGCCTGCAATCCACCGGCTACGCGCTCGGCGCGACCCTTGGCGGACTGCTCGCGGTATGGCTGATCGGCGCCTGGGGCTGGCGCTCGGTGTTCGTCTTCGGCGCTGGCCTGACCCTGGCGGTGATCCCGCTGGTCTGCCTGTGCCTGCCGGAGTCGCTGGACTTCCTCCTGGCGCGCCGGCCGCCGCGGGCGTTGCAACGGGTCAACGCGCTGGCCCGGCGCCTGGGCCGCGCGGCGCTCGCCGAACTGCCGAGCCCGCCCGGTGGCGGAGCGGAGCACGGTAGCCGCCTCGCCCGGTTGCTCTGCGTCGCCCAGCGACGTACCACGCTGCTGCTCTGGGCGCTGTTTTTCCTGGTGATGTTCGGCTTCTACTTCATCATGAGCTGGACGCCGAAGCTGCTGGTCGCCGCCGGCCTGTCCACCGCCCAGGGCATCACCGGCGGCACCCTGCTGAGCATCGGCGGGATCTTCGGTGCCGCCTTGCTCGGCGGGCTTGCCGCGCGCTTTCGCCTGGAACGGGTGCTGGCGCTGTTCATGCTGCTTACCGCCGCTCTGCTCGCGCTGTTCTCGCTGAGCGCCGGGCTGCCCGGCGCGGCCTTGCCGCTGGGACTGCTGATCGGGCTTTGCGCCAACGCCTGCGTGGCCGGCCTGTATGCCCTGGCGCCGAGCCTCTACGACGCTTCGGTGCGCGCCACCGGGGTCGGCTGGGGGATCGGCGTCGGTCGCGGCGGGGCGATCCTCTCGCCGCTGGTGGCCGGGCTCCTGCTCGACGACGGCTGGCAGCCGCTGTCCCTCTATGGGGCGTTCGCGGCGGTGTTCGTCGCCGCGGCCGCCGTGTTGCCGCTGCTCGGTGCGCGGCGTCGCGAGCGCTCGCCGACGCTGGGAGACGCTGCGTGAGGGCCGCCGGCGTTTCAGCGTTGGGCGGCGATGATCGCCTCGGCGATGGTGGTGCGGAACCAGTTCAGCGCCGCCGAGCGTTCGCTGCTCTCGTGCCAGTGCAGGGAGACGTCGAACGGCGGCAGGGTGAAGGGCAGTTCGAGCATGCGCATGCCGCCTTCGGCGACGAAGCGATAGGCGATCTGCGCCGGCAGGATGGTCAGCAGCTCGGTACCGGGAATGATCTTTGGCAGCACCGAGAAGTGCGGCACCCGCAGGCTGATGCGGCGTTGCACCTGCATGGCCTCGAGCACGTCCTCGGCGATGCCGTGGCCGGAGGTACGGGTCACCACGATGTGCCGCTCGGCCAGGTACTGCTCCAGGCTCAGGCTGTCGCCGATCCGCGGGTGGCGGTCGCTGAGCAGGCACACGTAGCGCTCGTGCAGGACCCGCTGGCTGCGCGCGCCGGGCACCGGCTGGCGGCAGATCGCCGCGTCGACCTTGGCGCTGCTCAGCCAGGCGCCGACCTCGTCCACCTGCAGCGGCAGCACTTCCACTTCGGCGAACGGCGCGTCGCGGGTCAGGCGTTCGAGGATCAGCGAGAGGAAACCCACCTCGCCGAGATCGGTGAGGGCGATGCGGAAACGTCGCTCGGTGGTCGCCGGATCGAAGTGGCGAACGCTCTGTACCGCGCCCTCGATGCGCGTCAGCGACTCGCGGAAGGTGCCGTAGAGCTGCTCGGCGACGAAGGTCGGCTGGATGCCGTCGCGGGTGCGGGTGAACAACGCGTCGTCGAACAGTTCGCGCAGGCGCGCCAGGGCGTAGCTCACCGATGGCTGGGTGACGAACAGGCGCTCCGCGGCGAGGGTCACGCTGCCCGCTTCGTAGAGGGTGACGAAGGTGCGGATCAGGTTGAGATCGATCGGACTCATATAGACCAGTTCTATTTTTTATAGAAAGAGTATCGATTTGATTGATTATCGAGCGGCTGCAACAGTAGCGCAAATCCAGGAAACGAGCTTGAAGGCCTGCATGAAAACCGTCCATTCCGCGTCTTACGAGATCCTCCGTCGCCACGGCCTGACCACCGTCTTCGGCAACCCCGGCTCCAACGAGCTGCCGTTCCTCAAGGACTTCCCCGAGGATTTCCGCTACATCCTCGGCCTGCACGAGGGCGCGGTGGTCGGCATGGCCGATGGCTTCGCCCTGGCCAGCGGCCGCCCGGCCTTCGTCAACCTGCATGCGGCGGCGGGCACCGGCAACGGCATGGGCGCGCTGACCAACGCCTGGTACTCCCATAGCCCCCTGGTCATCACCGCCGGGCAGCAGGTGCGCTCGATGATCGGGGTCGAGGCGATGCTCGCCAACGTCGATGCCGGACAACTGCCCAAGCCGCTGGTGAAATGGAGCCACGAGCCGGCCTGCGCCCAGGATGTGCCGCGCGCGTTGAGCCAGGCGATCCAGACCGCCAGCCTGCCGCCGCGGGCGCCGGTGTACCTGTCGATTCCCTACGACGACTGGGCGCAACCGGCGCCGGCCGGTGTCGAACACCTGGCCGCGCGCCAGGTCAGCGGCGCCGCGCTGCCCGCGCCGGCATTGCTGGCCGAACTCGGCGAGCGCCTGTCGCGCTCGCGCAACCCGGTGCTGGTGCTCGGTCCGGACGTCGACGGGGCGAATGCCAACGGCCTGGCCGTGCAACTGGCGGAGAAGCTGCGGATGCCGGCCTGGGTCGCGCCGTCGGCCTCGCGCTGTCCGTTCCCCACCCGCCATGCCTGCTTCCGCGGCGTGCTGCCGGCGGCCATCGCCGGGATCAGCCGGCTGCTGGACGGCCACGACCTGATCCTGGTGGTCGGCGCGCCGGTGTTCCGCTATCACCAGTTCGCCCCCGGCGACTACCTGCCGGCCGGCGCCGAGCTGGTGCAGGTCACCTGCGATCCCGGCGAAGCGGCACGGGCGCCGATGGGCGACGCGTTGGTCGGCGACATCGCGCTGACTCTCGAGGCACTGCTCGAACAGGTCCGCCCCAGTGCGCGGCCGTTGCCCGAGGCGCTGCCGCGACCGCCGGCGCTGGCCGAGGAGGGCGGACCGCTGCGGCCGGAAACCGTGTTCGACGTGATCGATGCGCTGGCGCCGCGCGACGCCATCTTCGTCAAGGAGTCGACTTCCACCGTGACTGCCTTCTGGCAGCGCGTGGAGATGCGCGAGCCGGGCAGCTACTTCTTCCCGGCCGCCGGCGGACTCGGCTTCGGCCTGCCGGCGGCGGTCGGCGCGCAACTGGCGCAGCCGCGGCGGCAGGTGATCGGGATCATCGGCGACGGCTCGGCCAACTATGGCATCACCGCACTCTGGAGCGCCGCGCAATACCGTGTGCCGGCGGTGTTCATCATCCTCAAGAACGGTACCTACGGCGCCCTGCGCTGGTTCGCCGGGGTGCTCGAGGTGCCCGATGCGCCGGGGCTCGACGTGCCCGGCCTGGACTTCTGCGCGATCGCCCGCGGCTATGGCGTCGAGGCGCTCCACGCGGCCACCCGCGAAGAGCTGGAAAGCGCCTTGAAGCATGCCCTGGCCGCTGATCGCCCGGTTTTGATCGAGGTGCCGACGCAAACCATCGAACCCTGATGTTCCACGGCGCCGCCCCATGCCAGAGTGGGCGGTGCCGACCGACGCCCGCGTGCGCCCATAACAAGAACAAGAGAGAGGTTGGTATGAACAGGCAATCCGCTGCGGCGGTGATCGACGCTGCCCGCTTTAACCGTACTCACTGGCTGATCCTCGGCTGGGGGTGTTTCATCATGCTGTTCGACGGCTACGACATGGTCATCTACGGCTCGGTGGTGCCACGCCTGATGCAGGAGTGGCAGCTGAGCCCGGTGCAGGCCGGCACCCTCGGCAGTTGCGCGCTGTTCGGCATGCTCTTCGGCGGCACCCTGCTGGCGCCGCTGGCGGACCGCTTCGGCCGGCGCCGCCTGGTGATCGCCACCACCCTGCTGGCGAGCCTCGCCGCCTTCCTCACCGGCCATGCCCGCGACCCGCTGGAACTGGGCGTCGGACGCTTTTTCACCGGCCTGGCGCTGGGCGCGCTGGTGCCCAGCGCGATCAACCTGATCAGCGAATTCGCTCCGGCCGGGCGGCGCAGCACCCTGGTCACGGTGATGTCGGCCTTCTACTCGGTGGGCGCGGTGCTCTCGGCGCTACTGGCGATCGCCATGATCCCCGCCTGGGGCTGGCAATCGGTGTTCTACGTGGCGGTGCTGCCGGTACTGGCGGTGCCGCTGATGTTGCGCTGGTTGCCGGAGTCGGCGGCGTTCCTCGAACTCAAGGGCCGCCGCGCCGAACTGGACGCGCTGCTGCGCAAGGTCGATCCCGACTACCGGCCCGGCGCCGAGCGGGCGAACGCTGTCGCGGCCGAAGCGCCGAGCGGACGGGTCGCCCAGTTGTTCGAGGGGCGCCAGGCACTGGGCACCCTGTTGCTGTGGGTGGCCTTCGCCATGTGCATGCTGATGAGCTACGGGCTCAACACCTGGTTGCCGAAGCTGATGGCCGGCGGCGGCTACGCCCTCGGTTCGAGCCTGGCGTTCCTCGTCACCCTGAATGTCGGGGCGACCCTCGGTGCGTTGTTCGGCGGCTGGCTGGCCGACCGCCTCGGCGCCGGCCGCACCCTGGTGCTGTTCTTCGCCCTGGCCGCGGCCTCCCTGGCGGCCCTCGGCCTGGGGCCAGGCCCCTGGCTGCTCAACGGCCTGCTGGTGGTGGCCGGCGCCACCACCATCGGCACCCTGGCGGTGATCCATGCCTACGCCGCGCAGTTCTATCCGGCCTGGGTGCGCTCCACCGGGGTCGGCTGGGCCGCCGGTGTCGGCCGCCTCGGCGCCATCGCCGGGCCGATGCTCGGCGGCAGCCTGCTGGCCCTGGAGCTGCCGTTCCAGCAGAACTTCCTGGCCTTCGCCGCGCCTGGCGTGATCGGCGCGCTGGCGATCGCCTGCATCCACCTGCGGCCGCGCGTGCCGGCGGAAGTGTCCGTCGACGCGACGGCGAAGAAACCCCTGTGATTTTCGAAAGAGGAGAAGAGCGATGAGCGATTCCCGTTATACCGACCTCGGTCTCCAGCCCCTGGCCGGCGAGTGGCGCCACGGCCGGGCCGGCCGCCGGCTGAAGGTGAGCAATCCGTTCGACGGCAGCCTGCTGCTGGAGATCGAGCAGGCCGACCGCGACGACCTCGGTGCCGCCTACGCCAAGGCCGCCGAGGTCCAGCCGGCATGGGCCGCGCTTGGCCCCTCGGCACGCGCGGCGGTGCTGTACAAGGCGGTGGAGGTGTTCGACCGCCGCCACGAGGAGATCGTCGACTGGCTCATCCGCGAGTCCGGCAGCACCCGCCTGAAGGCCGAGATCGAATGGGGCGCGGCGCGCGCGATCACCCTGGAGTCGGCGTCGTTCCCGGCACGGGTGCACGGGCGCATCGTCGAGTCCGACGTGCCGGGCAAGGAAAGCCGGGTCTACCGCAGCGCCATCGGCGTGGTCGGGGTGATCAGCCCGTGGAACTTCCCGCTGCACCTGACCCAGCGCTCCATCGCCCCGGCCCTGGCGCTGGGCAACGCGGTGGTGGTCAAGCCGGCCAGCGACACGCCGGTCTGCGGCGGACTGCTGCTGGCGCGGATCTTCGAAGAGGCCGGGCTGCCGGCCGGGCTGTTCAGCGTGGTGGTCGGCCCCGGCAGCGAGATCGGCGACGCCTTCGTCGAGCACCCGGTGCCGGGCCTGGTGACCTTCACCGGGTCGACCCCGGTGGGCCGCAACATCGGCCGCATCGCCAGCGGCGGCGCGCACCTCAAGCACGTGGCGCTGGAGCTGGGCGGCAACAGTCCGTTCGTGGTGCTCGGCGACGCCGACCTGGAGCAGGCGGTGAATGCCGCGGTGTTCGGCAAGTTCCTCCACCAGGGGCAGATCTGCATGGCGATCAACCGCATCATCGTCGAGGACAGCCTCTACGACGCCTTCGCCGCGCGCTTCGTCGAGCGGGTCAAGGGTCTCCGCGTCGGCGATCCGCAGCGCGCCGATACCGCGGTCGGGCCGATCGTCAACGCGCGCCAGCTCGAAGGCCTGCTGGAAAAGATCCGCCTGGCCCGCCAGGAAGGCGCCAAGCCGCTGTACGAGGGCGGCGTCGATGGGCAGTTGCTGGCTCCGCACGTATTCGGCGAGGTCAGCGCGACGATGGAGATCGCCCGCGATGAAATCTTCGGCCCGCTGGTCGGCCTGCTCCGCGCGCGCGACGAGGCGCATGCGCTGGAGTTGGCCAACGCCAGCGAATACGGGCTGTCCAGCGCGGTGTTCAGCCGCGACCTGGAACGCGCGGTGCGCTTTGCCCGCCAGCTTCGCGCGGGGATGACCCACGTCAACGACATTCCGGTGAACGACGAGGCCAACGCGCCCTTCGGCGGCGAGAAGAACTCCGGACTTGGCCGCTTCAACGGCGACTGGGCCATCGAGGAATTCACCACCGACCACTGGATCAGCGTGCAGCACGCGCCGCGCCAGTACCCGTTCTGACCCTGGCGGCGGGGCCCGCGCCCCGCCGCTGACCCGACCGTCGTCGCCAGGTGGCCCGCAGAGGCTGCCGGGGCCCGGTCGTCCCTGAAAAACGGAGCACAATAACAATGAAAATCCGTCGTAAAACCGCAGTCCCGCGCAACGCAGGGGCGGTCCTGCCGATGCTCGCCTGTCTTGCCGCGCAAGCTGCCGAGGGCGGCTTCCTGGAGGATGCGAAGACCGACCTGGTCCTGCGCAACTATTACTTCAACCGCGATTTCCGCGACCACGATGCCGGCAAGAGCCTGGTGGACGAGTGGGCGCAGGGCTTCATCCTCAAGTTCAGTTCCGGCTATACCCCGGGCACGGTCGGCGTCGGCCTCGACGCCATCGGCCTGTTCGGCGTGAAGCTGAACAGCGGACGTGGCACCAGCAATTCCGAGCTTCTTCCGTTGCACGACGACGGTCGCGCGGCGGACGACTATGGGCGTGTCGGCGTGGCCGCCAAGCTGCGCGTTTCGGCCAGCGAACTGAAGATCGGCGAGATGCTCCCGGACATTCCGCTGTTGCGCTACGACGACGGACGCCTGCTGCCGCAGACGTTCCGCGGCTTCGCCGTGGTTTCCCGAGAGCTGCCGGGCCTGGCCCTGCAGGCCGGACGCTTCGACGCGGTGAGCCTGCGCAATTCGGCGGACATGCAGGACCTGTCGGCCTGGAGCGCGCCGACGCAGAAATCGGACGGTTTCAACTACGCCGGCGCCGAATACCGCTTCAACCGCGAGCGCACCCAACTGGGCCTGTGGCACGGGCAACTGGAGGACGTCTACCGGCAGAGCTACGCCAACCTGCTGCACAAGCAGCGTGTCGGCGACTGGACCCTGGGCGCCAACCTCGGCCTGTTCGTCGACCGCGACGACGGCGCCGCGCGCGCCGGCGAGATCGACAGCCATACCGTCTACGGCCTATTTTCTGCCGGCATCGGCCTGCACACCTTCTACCTTGGCCTGCAGAAGGTCGGCGGCGACAGCGGCTGGCAGTCGGTCTACGGCAGCAGTGGGCGGAGCATGGGCAACGACATGTTCAACGGCAACTTCACCAACGCCGACGAACGCTCCTGGCAGGTTCGCTACGACTACGATTTCGTCGGCCTCGGCTGGCCCGGCCTGATCGGCATGGTCCGCTACGGCCATGGCTCGAACGCCACCACCAAGGCCGGTAGCGGCGGCAAGGAATGGGAGCGCGATGTCGAACTCGGCTACACCGTGCAGAGCGGTCCGCTGGCGCGGCTCAACGTGCGCCTCAACCACGCCAGCAACCGACGCAGCTTCAACAGCGACTTCGACCAGACGCGGCTGGTGGTGAGTTACCCGTTGTCGTGGTGACGGACGCTGTCTCGCCGCTCCTCCGGACAGTTCCGGAGGGACGGGGAGCGGGAGGCCCGGTGCTTCGGCGGATAACCGCTGGGCGGTTATCCGCCCTACCGGAG
>NZ_SCND01000155.1:0-13092 GCF_005503585.1 Pseudomonas sp. 2VD | reverse complement strand
TCGCCGGCCTGGGCGTAGAACCCGGCGAGTTCGGCGGGCGACAGCCAGTGCAACGCGGTGGAAGAGAGCAGCGCCGCGGGCCGTTCGCCGGCGAGGGACTCGCGCGCTTCGGCGACCCGTTCGGTCCAGCCTGGATCGGTGAGGTCGCACTCCACCACGCGGACCCGCTCGGCGAAACCGGCCAGCGCCGTACGCGCGATCTCCAGCAGCATGACGTCGGCGTCCAGCGCCACCACCCGCGCTGCCGGGAAGCGTTCGAGCAGGCGCCGGCCGAGGGAGCCCGGGCCGCAGGCGGCGTCGATGGCGGTGAAGCGCCCGTCGCGGCCGAAGAGGTCTTCGAGCAACTGGAACATCGCCTCGTAGCGCTCCTCGCGCTGGCGGATGTAGCCCTCCTGCTGGCGGTCCCAGCGTTCGAGGAGCGCCATGATCTGCTCGGTTGCGGTCATCTTTCCTCCTGGGGGGCATGCCCGGTTGAGAGTGGGGTCCTGTGCTTCGAGGGATACGGCGAGCGAGACGTTCCCTGGCCTCGATGAAGAAGAAACGGCGGGCATTCTTCATTCGATTAAATGTTATGTTATAACTTATAAATATTTATAATTCATACCTGCCGACCATGACCCCCCATTCCTCCCCGCACCGTCTTCCTCCGCTGCGGCTGGCCCGCGCCGTGCCGTTCCTCTACCTGCTTCCCTGCCTGGCGCTGGCCGCGCCGGTCGACCTGGAGCCGACGGTGGTCAGCGCCACCACTACCGAGCGCAAGCTGCGCGACGCCCCGGCCAGCGTTTCGCTGATCGCCGCCGAGGACCTGCGGCGGCGCCCGGTGCGCGACCTGCAGGAAGCCCTGCGCGGTTCGGAAAGCCTGCAGTTCAACGGCGTCGGCATGTCCCGGCGGGGCATCAGCGTTCGCGGCATGTCCAGCGAGCACACCCTGGTGCTGGTGGACGGCCAGCGGATCTCCACCTCGTCCGGGGCCATCGCCCATTCCGACTTCGACCTCGGCTGGGTGCCGGTGGAGAGCATCGAGCGCATCGAGGTGGTACGCGGACCGATGTCCTCGCTCTACGGTTCGGAAGCCCTCGGCGGAGTGGTGAACGTGATCACCCGGCGCGCCACCGATACCTGGACGGGCAGCGGCCTGCTCGATGGCGGCGTGCGCGAGGACGGCCTCGGCGGGCAGAGCCACCAGCTCGGCGCCTATCTCGCCGGGCCGCTGGTCCCCGGCAAGCTGGGCCTCGCCCTGAACGGCGAGAGCCGCCGCCAGCAGGAAACCCCGGACGCCGACGAGCGCCGGCTCTCCGAGCTGGAAGGCGGCAACGCCGACAGCGGCGGGCTGAACCTCAGTTGGACCCCGGACGACGCCCAGCGCATCGACCTCGGCCACCAGCGCGGGCGCGAACGACGCTGGCGCAACAGCGAGACCGGGGGGCCGCGCTCGCGCTACTACGAGTCGCGCGACGTGATCGAACGCGAGCGCTGGTCGCTCGCCCACAATGGCCAGTGGGACTGGGGCAGCAGCCAGCTGCGCACCTACCGCAACCGCCTGGAGCGGCACAACGCGCGTTCCGACGGACAACCGCCGAGCAACCCGCAGCGCCTTACCGACAGCGTGGTCGACGGCCACCTCAGCATGCCGGCCTTCGAGCGGCATCTCTTCACCCTCGGCGGCGAATGGCGCAAGGAAGAACTGGAGGATCGCTCGGTGAATACCGCCGGCGACGCCAGCGCGCGACACAAGGCGTTGTTCCTGCAGGACGAGATCGCCTTCGGCCCGGACTGGTCGCTGACCCTCGGCAGCCGCTTCGACAAGCACGAGGCGTTCGGCTGGGAAAGCAGTCCGCGCCTATACCTGCTGCACCACCTTTCCGATGCGCTGACCCTGCGCGCCGGCGTCGGTCGCGGCTACAAGGCGCCGAGCCTGAAGCAGCTATCGCCGGAGTATGCAGCGGTCGGCGGCGGCGGGCGCTTCACCATCTACGGCAATCCCGACCTGAAGCCGGAGACCAATACGTCCTACGAACTGGGCGCCGACTACCAGGGCGACGGCTGGTCGCTGAAGGGCACGGTGTTCGAGAACGATGTCCGCGACCTGATCCAGACCGTCTGCGTAGCACGCTGCGGGGTGCGCGGCGGCGAGGTGCGCAACTACGAGAACGTCGACAGGGCGCGGATCCGCGGCCTCGAGCTGGGCGGCGGCGTGGACCTGCCGGCGGACCTGCGCTGGGAACTCAACTACACCTACCTCGACGCGCGCAACCGCACCGCCGGCCAGCGCCTCGGCGACCGCTCCCGGCACCTCGCCAACAGCCAATTGCGCTGGAGCCCCAATGCGCGTTTCAGCGCCCAGTTGCGCACCGAATACGTCGGCAGCCAGGTGGCCTACAGCAGCAACGTCGGCTACGCCTTGCCGGCCTACAGCCTGTGGCACCTGGAGCTGAGCCAGAAACTCAGCGAGAACCTGACGCTGCGCGGCGGCATCGAGAACCTTGGCGACCAGCGCCTGGCCGACGACGACACGCACTTCACCTATGCCGAACCTGGGCGGACCTTCCATCTCGGTCTGGTGGCGAGCTTCTGATGCGCCGTTCGCTACTCTTCTGCGGCGCGCTGCTGGCCAGTCTCTGTGCCTGGGCGGAGCCGGCCCAGGTGCGTCTGCTCAGCAGCGATTTCGTCCTCCCGGGCAAGCACCAGCGCCTAGCCGGTTGGGCGCGCGAGGCCGGTGTCGAGTTGCGCGGCCTGCGCCTCGGCATCGGCGAGGCGCCGCCCGGCGACTGGCTGGACGGCGGCGACCTGCTGATCCTCGACACGCCGCGGCCGACCGATCGCGCCCAGGTCGAGCAGGCGCTGGGCGAGCGCTTGCAAGGCGGGACGCAACCCTGGATCCGCGTCGGCGGCGGTCCTCCGGGCTTCGGCAAACTGCCGGCGGCGCTGGGCGGGCGCCTGGTCGGCTACTACGCGAACGGCGGCGAAGCCAACCTGCGCCGGCTGTTCGAGGCGGTCCGACGCTGGCATGCCGGCCTGACCGTCGACGCGTTGCCGGCGCCGCAGCCCCTGGCGCAGGCCGGCTTCTATCATCCCGACGCACCGGCGCCGTTCGCCGGCCTCGCCGACTACCTCGCCTGGGGCGCCTCGCGCTGGGCCAGCGACGCCCCGCGCATCGCCTTCCTGATCCCGCGCGGCGCCATCGCCGATGCCCAGACCGGCGCCATCGACGAACTGTTGCGGCGTAGCGAGCGGCACGGCCAGGCGCCGCTGGCGGTGTGGTTCGACGACAGCGATCCGGAAGCGTTGAGGAAGGCCTTCGCTGGCGCCGATGTCCAGGCGCTGGTCAACCTGCAGCACCTGCAGAACGGCCCGGCGCGCCGTGCCGAGTTCCTCGCGCTGGACGTGCCGGTATTGCAGACCCTCGGCTACCGCGACGGCAACGAGGCCGACTGGCTGGCCGCCTCCAGCGGGGTGGCGCCGCGTACCGCGGCGGCCTTCCTCGGCATGCCGGAAACCTGGGGAATGAGCGATCCGCTGGTGATCAGCGCCCTGGAGAACGGCGAGCCGAAGCTGATGGCCGGGCAGGCCGAGGCCCTGCTGGACAAGCTCGACCGGCTGCTGCGCCTGCGTCGCCTGCCGGCGGCGGACAAGCACCTGGCGCTGATGTTCTGGAACCACCCGGAGGGCGAGAAGAACGTCGCCGCCTCGCATCTCAATGTACCGGCCAGCCTGGCCCGTCTCGGCGAAGCGCTGCGGGCGGCCGGCTACCGGGTTGCGACGAGCGACGAAAGCGCGCTGATCGATACCGCCCAGCGCCTGCTCGGCGGCTACTACCGACCGCAGACCCTGGACGCGCTGTATCGCGACGGCCTCGCCGCGAGCCTGCCGCTGGACGCCTACCTGCACTGGTTCGAGGCGCTGCCGGCGGATCTGCGCGAGGAGATGCGCGCGCGCTGGGGCGACCCGCGTCGACATTGGGCCTTGCGCGATATCGACGGCCAGCGACGCTTCGTGTTCCCGGCGGCGCGCCTGGGTAATCTGCTGCTGTTGCCGCAGCCGCCGCGCGCCGGCCGTCCGGGCGAGGCCTACCACGACAGCGCGGTGCCGCCGGACCATCTCTACCTGGCGGTCTACCAGTTCGTCCGCGAGGGTTTCGGCGCCGACGCGCTGATCCATTTCGGCACCCATGGCACCCAGGAATGGCTACCCGGCAAGGACCGCGGGCTGGCGGTGGGCGACTACCCGCTGCGGGCGCTCGGCGACCTGCCGGTGTTCTACCCGTACATCCAGGACAACGTTGGCGAGGCGATCCAGGCGCGCCGGCGCGGGCGCGCGGTCACCGTCAGCCACCAGACGCCGTCGTTCGCCCCGGCCGGGCTGTACGACGAACTGCGCGACCTGCACCAGCTGATCCACGAATACCAGCAACTGGACGAGGGCGCGGTGCGCGAACGCAGCGCCGAGCAGATCCGCGCGGCGGTGCGGGCGGCGCACATGAACGACGACCTGGGCTGGAGCGAGGCAGCGATGCGCGAGGATTTCCCGGCGTTCCTCGGCGTGCTCCACGACCACCTGCACCGACTGGCCGGCTCGGCGATGCCGCTGGGGCTGCACACCTTCGGTGTCGCCGCCTCGCCGGAGCTGCGTCTGGGCACCGTCATGCAGCAGCTCGGCGAGCCCTACTACCGCGCGCTCGGTCTCGACCCCGACGAACTGTTCGCCGCCGATTTCAGGGCGCTGCGGGAAGGTCGTGCCTACCGCACACTGCAACGCTACCTGCGCGACGGCGGCGAGATCGCCAAGGTGGCCGATCCGCGCCTGCGCGAGCAGTTGCTGCGCGCCCGCGAACTGGACCGCCAGCTCGCCGACACCGGCGAACTGGAAGCGCTGCTCGCCGGCCTCGCCGGGCGCTTCGTCGCGCCCGGGCCGGGCGGCGATCCGATCCGCAATCCGCAGGTACCCAGCGGGCGCAACCTGTTCGCCTTCGAGGCCGACAAGGTACCGACCCGCGCCGCCTACGAAGCCGGCGCCGAGGCCTTCGGCCAACTGCTGGAAAGCTACCGCGCCGAGCACCAGGGCAGGGCGCCGGAAAAGCTCGCCTTCAGCCTCTGGTCGTCGGAAACCATGCGCCACCTGGGCATCGTCGAAAGCCAGGCGCTGCACGCCCTCGGCCTGCGCCCGCGCTGGGACGCCGGTGGCCGCCTGCTGGCGCTGGACATCGTGCCGGCGGCGGAACTGGGGCGTCCACGGGTGGACGTGGTGCTACAGGTGACCAGTGTCTACCGCGACCAGTTCGACGGCTTCATGCGCCTGCTCGCCGAGGCCATCGAGCGCCTCGCCGCGCTGGACGAGCCGGGCAACCCGCTGGCGCGCAACAGCCAGGCGCTGGAGCGGCGCCTGCGCGAACGCGGCGTCGAAGCGCCACTGGCGCAGCGCCTGTCGCGCCTGCGGCTGTTCGGCAATGCGCCGGGCGACTACGGCACCGGGGTCACGCAACTGACCCTCGACTCCACCCGCTGGGACGACGACTCGGCGCTCGCCGAGCAGTTCCTCGGGCGCTTGCAATACGCCTATGGCAGTCGCGACTGGGGCGTGAAGCTGGATGGCGGCAACCTGTTCGCCGAACAGTTGAAGGGCGTACAGGCGGCGATCCTCTCGCGCTCCTCGACGCTCAACGGCGTGCTCTCCACCGACCACCCGTTCGAGTACCTCGGCGGCCTGTCACTGGCGGTACGCCACCTCGACGGCGCCAGCCCGGCGCTGTACATCGCCGACCTGCGCCAGCGCCAGCCGCGCACCACGGCCGCCGCGCAGTTCCTCGCCAGCGAGCTGCGCGGGCGCTACCTCAGCCCGCAGTGGATCGCCGCGATGCAGCGCGAGGGCTACGCCGGCAGCCTGGAAATGCTCGACCTGGCCAACAACCTGTGGGGCTGGCAGGCGGCGGATCGCACCATGGTCCGCGCCGACCAGTGGCAGGCGTTGCACGACACCTTCGTCATGGACCGCCGCGAGCTGGGTCTCGCCGAGTGGTTCGAAACGCACAATCCGACCGCCCAGGCGCAGATCATCGCGCGCATGGCCGAGGCCATCCGCAAGGGCTACTGGGACGCCAGCGAGCAGACCCGCCGCGAACTGGCCGAGCGCTGGCGGCAACTGGCGGCCGCCGGCGCCGGCGAGGTCGGCGCGGCGACCACCCGTGAATTCATCGAACGGATGGCCGGCGGTTTCGGCGAGGCCGCGGCGCAGGCAGAGGGCGCGGCCGCGTCCGGTGCCGGCGAAACGGTCAGCGGCCGCGTCCTCGAAGAAGTCGCGCCGCCGCCGTCCGGCGAGCCGCAGCCGTGGCTCCGGCTGGCCGCCGCCGTGCTGCTCGCGCTGTTCGCCGCCGGCGCCGTCCGGCAATCCGTAGTCAATCGTCGTCCGATGGAAAATCGCTCATGAATGGTCTGGAAACCAGCCTCTACGAACTCACCCGCCTGTTCCTGCTGCCGGTGCTGCTGTTGATCCTCGCCGCGCTGGCCTACGCCTTCGTCGCCCTCGGCGGCTTCGCCATGGAAGCCTGGCAGCGCCGTCGCGGGCGCTACCGCTCGCGCCTGGCGGCCTGGCAGGCGCTGCATGGCGGCAACAGCGACGACCTCGAACTGTGGATCATGCAGCGCCTGGAATGGCTGCGGATCACCTCGCGCAGCGCGCCGATGCTCGGCCTGGTGGCGACCATGATCCCCATGGGACCGGCACTGCTGGCGCTGACCCGCAACGACGCCCAGGGGATCGGCGAGAACCTGGTGGTGGCGTTTTCCGCGGTGATCCTGGCCCTGGTCGCCGCCAGCATCACCTTCTTCATCCTTACCGTGCGTCGCCGCTGGCTGCTCCAGGAACTGCGCGCCGTCGAACGCGCGCGGGAGGCCGGCTGATGCGCTTCCTCGAACACGACGAGGCGGACGACCCGATCCTCTCGATGGTCAACCTGATCGACCTGTTCCTGGTGGTGATCGGCATCCTCCTGATCGTCATCGTGCAGAACCCGCTCAACCCGTTCAGCCAGGACAAGGTGGTGGTGGTCGAGAATCCCGGCGAGGCGGACATGCGCATGCTGGTCAAGGACGGCAAGGAGCTGAAGCGCTACCAGGCCAGCGGCGAGATCGGCGAAGGGCAGGGCAGCCGCGCCGGGGTGACCTACCGTTTGGCCGACGGACGGATGATCTACGTGCCGGAGAGCGGCGGGGAGGCCGGCAAGTAGCGACGCGTACGGCGGAGAGCTGGGACTTTTGCCCGGAGTTCCCGGATAATGGCCGGTTTCCGTTTCTCTTGGTGCTCGCCGTGGAAGTAAAGGTCAATTTTCTCGATAACCTTCGACTGGAAGCCAGGTTCGATGATTTCACGGTGATCGCCGACCAGCCGATCCGCTACAAGGGCGACGGCTCCGCGCCGGGGCCGTTCGACTACTTCCTGGCGTCGTCGGCGCTGTGTGCCGCCTACTTCGTCAAGCTGTACTGCCAGACGCGCAACATTCCCACCGACAACATACGCCTGTCGCAGAACAACATCGTCGACCCGGAGAACCGCTACCGGCAGATCTTCAAGATCCAGGTGGAACTGCCGGCCGACATCTCGGAGAAGGACCGCCAGGGCATCCTCCGCTCCATCGACCGCTGCACGGTGAAGAAGGTGGTGCAGACCGGGCCCGAGTTCGTCATCGAGGAGGTCGACAACCTCGATGCCGACGCCCAGGCGCTGCTGATGCCCGGCACCGATGCCGCCGGCTGCACGCGCATCCCGGGCAAGGACCTGCCGCTGGAGCAGACCATCGCCAACCTGTCGGCCATCCTCGCCGGCCTCGGCATGAAGATCGAGATCGCCTCCTGGCGCAACATCGTGCCCAACGTCTGGTCGCTGCACATCCGCGATGCGCAGTCCCCGATGTGCTTCACCAACGGCAAGGGCGCGAGCAAGGAAAGCGCGCTGGCCTCGGCGCTGGGCGAATTCATCGAGCGGCTGAACTGCAACTTCTTCTACAACGACCAGTACTGGGGAGAAGAGATCGCCAATGCGGCGTTCGTCCATTACCCGGACGAACGCTGGTTCAAGCCCGGCCGCGACGATGCGCTGCCGCTGGGACTGCTCGACGGCCATTGCCTGGCGATCTACGACCCCGACGGCGAGCTGCGCGGCTCGCACCTGTACGACACCAACTCGGGCAACGTGCAGCGCGGTATCTGCGCCTTGCCCTTCGTGCGCCAGTCCGACGGCCAGGTGGTGTATTTCCCCTCCAACCTGATCGAGAACCTCTACCTCAGCAACGGCATGAGCGCCGGCAATACCCTGGCCGAGGCGCAGGTGCAGTGCCTGTCGGAGATCTTCGAGCGCGCGGTCAAGCGGCAAATCCTCGAAGGCGAACTGGCGCTGCCGGACGTGCCGCCGGAGGTACTGGCCAAGTACCCGGGCATCCTCGCCGGGATCCGCGGCCTGGAAGAGCAGGGCTTCCCGGTACTGGTCAAGGACGCCTCGCTGGGCGGCGAATTCCCGGTGATGTGCGTGACCCTGATGAATCCGCGCACCGGCGGCGTGTTCGCTTCCTTCGGCGCCCACCCGAGCTTCGAGGTGGCCCTGGAGCGCAGCCTGACCGAACTGCTCCAGGGGCGCAGCTTCGAAGGCCTGAACGACCTGCCCCAGCCGACCTTCGAAAGCCATGCGCTGACCGAGCCGAACAACTTCGTCGAGCATTTCATCGATTCCAGCGGCGTGGTGTCCTGGCGCTTCTTCAGCGCCAAGGCCGATTTCCCGTTCGTCGAGTGGGACTTCACCCGGCAGGGCGAGGCTGCCAACGCCGAGGAAGCCGCGACCCTGTTCGGCATCCTCGAAGCCATGGGCAAGCAGGTCTACATGGCGGTGTACGAGCTCCTCGGCGCTACGGCCTGCCGGATCCTGGTGCCGGGCTACTCGGAAATCTATCCGGTGGAAGACCTGATCTGGGACAACACCAACAAGGCCCTGGCGTTCCGCGAGGACATCCTCAACCTGCACCGCCTCGACGATGCTGCGCTCGGGGCGTTGCTGGAGCGCCTGGAAGACTGCGAGGTGGACGACTACACCGACATCACCACGCTGATCGGCGTCGAGTTCGACGACAACACGGTCTGGGGCCAACTGACCATCCTCGAGCTGAAAGTGCTCATCGGCCTCGCCCTGAAGCGCTTCGAAGACGCCAAGGAAGGCGTGGAGGCGTTCCTCCAGTACAACGACAACAGCGTCGAGCGCGGCCTGTTCTACCAGGCGCTGAACGTGGTGCTGGAGGTCGTCCTCGACGACGAGCTGGAGATCGCCGACTACGAGGCCAATTTCCGCCGCATGTTCGGCGACGCGCGGATGGACGCCGCGCTGGGCTCGGTGGACGGCAGCGTGCGCTTCTTCGGCCTGACGCCGACCAGCATGAAGCTGGAAGGGCTCGACCGGCACCTGCGGCTGATCGACAGCTACAAGAAGCTGCACGCGGCGCGAGCCAGGATGCAGCCCGTGGTCGACGGCGAGGCCGGCGCTGCCGCGGCTGGCGGCCTCAAGCCTCGGCGCATGGCGATCCGCAAGCGCAAGTGAGGAGGGCGCCGAGGTCAGGGTGCGAGGATGATCATGAGGGAAACTTGATTTCATCACGAAGAAATTGAGTTTGTCTCATGGCATGAGTCTCCCGAGAATCCCTCCATCGACCTTTCGACTGGAGGAACACCCATGGCCCTGGCCCACACTCTCGGCTTCCCACGCATCGGACGCGATCGCGAACTGAAAAAAGCCCAGGAAGCGTTCTGGAAGGGCGAGCTGGACGAGGCCGGCCTGCGGGCCGTCGGCCGGCAGCTGCGCGCCGCCCATTGGCAGGTACAGAAGGACGCCGGCATCCAGTTGCTGCCGGTCGGCGATTTCGCCTGGTATGACCAGGTGCTGACCCATTCGCTGACCTTCGGCGTGATCCCCGAGCGCTTCCGGGCGCACGGCGAGGCCGGGCCGACCCTGCATACCCTGTTCGGCATGGCCCGTGGCGTCAGCGACGACAGTTGTTGCGGCGGTGCCCATGCCCAGGAAATGACCAAGTGGTTCGACACCAACTATCACTACCTGGTCCCCGAGTTCAGCGCCGACCAGCAGTTCCAGCTGAGCTGGGAACAACTGTTCGAGGAGGTCGACGAGGCCAGGGCCCTCGGCCACCAGGTGAAGCCGGTGCTGATCGGTCCGCTGACCTACCTGTGGCTGGGCAAGGCCAAGGGCGCCGAGTTCGACAGGCTCGACCTGCTGGACCGCCTGCTGCCGCTCTACGGCCAGATCTTGCGTCGTCTCGCCGGCCAGGGCGTGGAGTGGGTGCAGATCGACGAGCCGATCCTGGTCCTCGACCTGCCGCAGGCATGGAAGAATGCCTTCGAGCGCGCCTACAACCTGCTACAGAGCGAGCCGCTGAAGAAGCTGGTCGCCACCTACTTCGGCGGCCTGGAAGACAACCTGGGCCTGGCCGCCAACCTCCCGGTGGACGGCCTGCACATCGACCTGGTACGAGCGCCGGAACAGTATCCGAGCATCCTCGACCGCCTGCCGGCCTACAAGGTCGTCTCGCTGGGCCTGGTCAACGGGCGCAACGTCTGGCGCTGCGACCTGGAAAAAGCCCTGGAGGTGGTGCGCCATGCCCGGGAGCGCCTGGGCGAGCGGCTGTGGGTCGCGCCGTCGTGCTCGCTGCTGCACAGCCCGGTGGACCTGGAACGCGAAGACGGGCTGGACGCCGAGCTGAAGAGCTGGCTGGCCTTCGCCGTGCAGAAGTGCCGCGAAGTCGCGGTGCTGGCCCGTGCCGCCACTGAGCCGGAAGCCGCCGAGGTGCTTGCCGCCCTGGAAGAGAGCCGTGCGGTCCAGGCCAGCCGCGCTTCCTCGCCGCGAATCCACAAGCCGGCCGTGCAGGCGCGCCTGGCCGCGATCAAGGCCAGCGACGCCCAGCGCCGCTCGCCGTTCGCCGAACGCATCGCCAGGCAGCGTGCCGGGCTCGACCTGCCGGCGTTCCCGACCACCACCATCGGCTCCTTCCCGCAGACCTCGTCGATCCGCCTGGCCCGCCAGTCGTTCAAGCAGGGCAAGCTGAGCGAGGCCGAGTACATCGAGGCGATGCACAGCGAGATCCGCCATGCGGTGCAGATCCAGGAACAACTGGGGCTGGACGTGCTGGTGCACGGCGAGGCCGAGCGCAACGACATGGTCGAGTACTTCGCCGAGCAACTGGACGGCTACGTCTTCACCCGCTTCGGCTGGGTGCAGAGCTACGGCTCGCGCTGCGTGAAGCCGGCGGTGATCTATGGCGACCTGAGCCGTCCGCGGGCCATGACCGTGGAGTGGATCAGGTACGCCCAGAGCCTTACCGACAAGGTGATGAAGGGCATGCTGACCGGCCCGGTGACCATGCTGATGTGGTCCTTCCCGCGCGAGGACGTGTCTCGCGAGGTGCAGGCGCGCCAGTTGGCCCTGGCGATCCGCGACGAAGTGGTCGACCTGGAGGCGGCCGGCATCAGGATCGTGCAGATCGACGAGGCGGCTTTCCGCGAAGGCCTGCCGCTGCGCCGCAACGCCTGGCCGCACTACCTGGAATGGGCCACCGAGGCCTTCCGCCTGTGCGCCTCCGGAGTCCGCGACGAAACCCAGATCCATACGCACATGTGCTACAGCGAGTTCAACGATGTGATCGAGTCCATCGCCGCCATGGACGCCGACGTGATCACCATCGAGACCTCGCGTTCGGACATGGAGCTGCTGGAGGCCTTCGAGCAGTTCGACTACCCGAACGAGATCGGTCCGGGCGTCTACGACATCCATTCGCCGCGCGTGCCGAGCCGGGAAGAGATCGTCGCGCTGCTGCGCAAGGCAGCCCGGCGGATACCCGCCGAGCGGCTCTGGGTCAACCCGGACTGCGGCCTGAAGACCCGCGCCTGGCCGGAAACCGAGTCAGCGCTGGTGAACATGGTCGCCGCCGCCCGCGAACTGCGTGGCGACCTCGCCCGCGGCTGACCGGTAGGCCTGGTGAGCGGAACGGGACGCCTGGCGTCCCGTTGCGCATTTGCACGTCGGTTCAGCGCGGAGCGTCCACCAGCGCCCGTAGCACATGGTCTTCCCAGACCCCGGCGATCTTCAGGTAGGCGCGGGCGTAGCCCTCCCTCTCGAAGCCGAGGCTTTCCAGCAGGCGCTCGCTGCGTGCGTTGCGCGGCAGGTGGCTGGCCATGATCCGGTGCAGGCCGAGTTGCTCGAAGCAATACCGGTTGGCTACCCGCAGGGCACGCGCCATCAGGCCGCGGCCCTGAGCCGCAGCGGCCAGGGAAAAGCCCAGGTGGCAGGCCTGGAATACCCCGCGGACGATGTTGGTGTAGCTGCAGCGCCCCAGCACCTCGCCGTCGTCGGGATCGAGCAACAGCAGGAGAAGCGCCTCGCCTTCGTCCATGCTCGCCACCTGTAGCAGGGTGCGGGCGCGGGCGTTGTCCACGGAAAAATACCCCGGGTCGCGCAGCGGCTCCCACGGCGCCAGGTGCTCGCGGTTGGCGTTCTCGTAGCGGCTGGTCCGGACGAAATCGTCGGGTTGCAGCGCGCGCAGGAGGAAGTCTGCGTCGCGATGCAGTATCGGCACCTGCCGCCGGTTGCCCGGCAAGCCCCTCGGGTAGCCGGGCGGGAAGGGCGCCAGGGCGGACTTGAAGTCATTCATAGAACTTGCCCGCCAGCATCAGCTGCGCCGCGCGCCGCCAGGCATTCTCCGGCCTGGAATAGCCCGGCAGGCCGTCGCGGGAGTCCTCGCCCCAGGTCGCGGCGGCATCGAGGAAGCCACCGATGCTGCCGTTCTCCCAACCCAGCGGGCTGGGGCCGAACGGCTTCGGCGGGTTGGCGGCGGCGAGGCGGCGGTCTTCCTCCCAGTCCGCCGCCAGCGCGGCGAGGAAGCGCAGGTAACCCGCTTCGTCCTCGACCTGTTCGGCCAGCGCGTAGAGATCGGTTGCCATGTGCTTCCTCCTGGAGGTGGGGGTCGGGGGACGACGGCGCGAGGTCGAAGCGCGGTCAGGCCGGGCGCCTCTGGCCAATGCCGGCCTTGGCCACCGCGGTCTCTTATACAAATCT
>NZ_SCND01000154.1:0-13218 GCF_005503585.1 Pseudomonas sp. 2VD | reverse complement strand
GGAACGCGACGGCAAGACCCAGGTCTGGGTCGTCGATGGGAAACAGTCCAGCGTGGCCCTGCGCGAGGTACAGGTGCTCAGCCGCGACGAACGCCAGGTGGTGATCGGACAGGGCCTGGCCGACGGCGACCGGGTGGTCCGCGCCGGAGTCAACAGCCTCAAGCCCGGCCAGAAGATCAAACTCGACGAGGATGCGCGATGAAGGGCGGTTTCAACCTGTCGGACTGGGCCCTGCGCCACCAGTCCCTGGTCTGGTACCTGATGGCGGTATCGCTGGTGATGGGCGTGTTCTCCTACCTCAACCTGGGGCGCGAGGAGGATCCCTCGTTCGCCATCAAGACCATGGTCATCCAGACCCGCTGGCCGGGCGCCACGGTGGACGACACCCTGGAGCAGGTCACCGACCGCATCGAGAAGAAGCTCGAGGAGCTGGACTCGCTGGATTACGTGAAGAGCTACACGCGACCCGGCGAATCGACGGTCTTCGTCTACCTCAAGGACACCACCAAGGCCGGCGACATCCCGGATATCTGGTACCAGGTGCGCAAGAAGATCTCCGACATCCAGGGGGAATTCCCCCAGGGCATCCAGGGACCGGGTTTCAACGACGAGTTCGGCGACGTGTTCGGCAGCGTCTACGCCTTCACCGCTGACGGCCTGGACTTCCGCCAGCTGCGCGACTACGTGGAGAAGGTGCGCCTGGACATCCGCTCGGTGAAAGACCTGGGCAAGGTGCAGATGATCGGTGCGCAGAACGAGGTCATCTACCTCAACTTCTCCACCCGCAAGCTGGCCGCCCTCGGTCTCGACCAGCGCCAGGTCGTGCAGAGCCTGCAGGCGCAGAACGCGGTGACCCCGTCGGGCGTGGTCGAGGCCGGCCCCGAGCGCATCTCGGTGCGCACCTCCGGCAATTTCCGTTCGGAAAAGGACCTGCAGGCGGTCAACCTGCGGGTCAACGATCGTTTCTACCGGCTGTCCGACCTGGCCAGCATCAGCCGCGATTTCGTCGACCCGCCGACCTCGCTGTTCCGCTACAAGGGCGAGCCGGCCATCGGCCTGGCGGTGGCGATGAAGGAGGGCGGCAATATCCTCGAGTTCGGCGAGGCGCTCAATGCGCGCATGCAGGAGATCACCGGCGAACTGCCGGTCGGGGTCGGCGTGCACCAGGTGTCGAACCAGGCCCAGGTGGTGAAGAAGGCGGTCGGCGGTTTCACCCAGGCGCTGTTCGAGGCGGTGGTGATCGTCCTCATCGTCAGCTTCGTCAGCCTCGGCCTGCGCGCCGGGCTGGTGGTGGCCTGCTCGATCCCGCTGGTGCTGGCGATGGTCTTCGTGTTCATGGAATACACCGACATCACCATGCAGCGGGTTTCCCTCGGCGCGCTGATCATCGCCCTCGGCCTGCTGGTGGACGATGCCATGATCACCGTGGAGATGATGATCACGCGCCTCGAACTGGGCGACTCGCTGCACGACTCGGCGACCTACGCCTACACCTCGACGGCCTTCCCGATGCTCACCGGGACCCTGGTGACGGTGGCCGGCTTCGTGCCCATCGGGCTCAACGCCAGCTCCGCCGGCGAGTACACCTTCACCCTGTTCGCGGTGATCGCCGTGGCCCTGCTGCTGTCGTGGATCGTCGCGGTGCTGTTCGCCCCGGTGATCGCCGTGCACATCCTGCCGAAGACTCTCAAGCACAAGTCGGAGCAGAAGAAGGGCCGCATCGCCGAGCGTTTCGACAGCCTGCTGCACCTGGCGATGCGCCGGCGCTGGACGACCATCTTCCTCACCGCGCTGCTGTTCGGCGTGTCGCTGTTCCTGATGAAGTTCGTCCAGCACCAGTTCTTCCCGTCTTCCGACCGTCCGGAACTGCTGGTCGACCTCAACCTGCCGCAAAACAGCAGCATCCACGAGACCAGGGCGGTGATGGACCGCCTGGAAGCGACGCTGAAGGACGACGAGGACATCGACCACTGGAGCGCCTACGTCGGCGAAGGCGCGATCCGCTTCTACCTGCCGCTGGACCAGCAGTTGCAGAACAACTTCTATGGCCAGCTGGTGATCGTCACCAAGGACCTGGAGGCCCGCGAGCGCGTCGCCGCACGCCTGCGCGATCGCTTGCGCAAGGACTACGTCGGCATCAGCACCTACGTGCAGCCGCTGGAGATGGGGCCGCCGGTGGGACGGCCGATCCAGTACCGGGTCAGCGGACCGCAGATCGACAAGGTCCGCGAGTACGCCATGGGCCTGGCCGGCGTGCTCGACGGCAACCCGAACATCGGCGATATCGTCTACGACTGGAACGAGCCCGGGAAGATGCTCAAGATCGACATCGCCCAGGACAAAGCGCGCCAGCTCGGGCTGTCCTCCGAGGACGTGGCGCAGATCATGAACAGCGTGGTGACCGGCAGCGCGGTGACCCAGGTGCGCGACGACATCTACCTGGTGAACGTCATCGGCCGCGCCGAGGATAGCGAGCGCGGCTCGCTGGAGACCCTGGAGAGCCTGCAGATCGTCACGCCCAGCGGCACCTCGATCCCGCTCAAGGCGTTCGCCAAGGTCAGCTACGAGCTGGAGCAGCCGCTGGTGTGGCGCCGCGACCGCAAGCCGACGATCACGGTGAAGGCGTCGCTGCGCGGCGAGATCCAGCCCACCGACCTGGTCGCCAAGCTGGCGCCGGAGGTCAAGCGCTTCGCCGACGGCCTGCCGGCGAACTACCGGATCGAAGTGGGCGGCACGGTAGAGGAGAGCGGCAAGGCCGAGGGCCCGATCGCCAAGGTGGTGCCGCTGATGCTGTTCCTCATGGCGACCTTCCTGATGATCCAGTTGCAGAGCGTGCAGAAGCTGTTCCTGGTGGCCAGCGTCGCGCCGCTGGGGCTGATCGGGGTGGTCGCGGCGTTGCTGCCGACCGGCACGCCGATGGGCTTCGTGGCGATCCTCGGGATTCTCGCGCTGATCGGCATCATCATCCGCAACTCGGTGATCCTGGTGACCCAGATCGATGCCTTCGAGAAAGACGGCAAGACGCCCTGGGAAGCCGTGCTGGAAGCCACCCACCACCGCACCCGGCCGATCCTGCTGACGGCGGCGGCGGCCAGCCTGGGGATGATCCCCATCGCCCGCGAAGTGTTCTGGGGGCCGATGGCCTATGCGATGATCGGCGGCATCGTTGCCGCCACGCTGCTCACGCTGATCTTCCTGCCGGCGCTGTACGTCGCCTGGTACCGGATTCCGGAACCGGGACGCTGAGCGCGGCGGAAGGGGAAGGGGGCGCCGCCGTAGCAGAGTCTGTGCGGGGGGAAGGAGAGCGGACGGCGGGTGGGCCATCCGCCCCGACGCCGGGCAGGGTATGCCCGGCGTTGCTACGGCGACGGCGGCCAGTATAGGCAGCCCGGCGCCAGGGAAAATCCGACCAATTTACGAATCTGTTTTGCAACCGAGGTAATAGTGGACACATTGCAAGGCATGCGCGTGTTCGCCAGGGTGGTGGACAGCGGCAGCTTCACTTCCGCCGCCCAGGCCCTGGACCTGTCCACCGCGCAGGTATCGCGGCTGATCTCCGACCTGGAGGCGCACCTGCAGACGCGCCTGCTGCACCGCACCACCCGGCGCCTGGCCCTGACCGAGGCCGGCGAGCGCTACCTGGAGCGGTGCCGTGGGATCCTCGAGGACATCGAGGTCGCCGAGGCCGAAGCCGCCGGCGCGCACATCCGCCCCTGCGGCCGCTTGCGCGTGCAGTCGCTGATGGGCATGGGCCAGCATCACCTGGTGCCGATGATCGCCCGCTACGGCGCACTGTTCCCCGACGTAGTGATCGAGCTGACCCTGTCCCAGCGCAACCCGGACATGCTCGAGGAAGGCCAGGACGTGCTGATCACCGGCGAGCGCCAGTTGCCCGACTCGGAGTTCGTCGCCCAGCGCCTGGGCAGCATCCACAGCGTACTCTGCGCCAGTCCCGGCTACCTGCAACAGCACGGCGTGCCGCGCTCGGTGGACGACCTGGAGCGCCACGTCTGCCTGCGCCTGCAGGACCCGGCCTACCCGGAGGGCTGGATCTTCGCCGACGAGCAGGGCGAGCGCACCGTCAGCCCGCAGAACACCTTCATGGTCAATGTCGCCGAGGTCATGGCCCAGGCGGCCAAGGCCGACCTCGGCATCGCCCTGCTGCCCAGCTACGTGGCGGCCGCGGCGCTGCGCAACGGCGAGCTGCTACGGGTGTTGCCCGGCCATGCCATGCACGAGCGGACCATCTATGCGCTGTATCCCTCGCGGCGTTACCTGGACGCGAAGATCCGCACCTGGGTCGATCTGTTGCAACAGGAACTTCCCCAGGCATTCGCCCGCGACGAAACCACCATGCAAAGTTCAAGTTACTGGGCACAGTGAAGGATTGTTGTTATTGAGGTAATACTCTCTCGTCTGTTTGGCTATTTTTCCGAGCATGGCGGTTAACTAATATGGCGCCTGTCCCAAGTGAACAGGGTGTCATCGGAGACCCGCCATGAATCGCCAGATCCTTGCTGCCGCCATACTCAGTCTGTTTTCCCTCGCATTTTCCCAGGCCGGTTTCGCCGAAGAGTCCTCGCTGATGACCAACCGCATGGTCGACGCCAACCAGCAGGCCATCGAGCACCAGCAGGAACTTTCCGCTTCCGCCGCGCAGGCCGGGGCCCGCAGCGACTCCTGATCTAGCGCATGGCGCCAGCCGCGCCATGGCTTCCCCCGGGTACTCGGGAAGCGTGAGCCTGGGTACCCTGTCCTTGCGCCGCATATGATATGCGGCGTTTTTTTTGCCTTCCTGACCGTTCGGAGAATTCTTGCAGAATATGTAAAAGACTTTCGTTGGATATCGGGTTTTTCCGATAGTGGCAAAAAAATATAATCGCGCCAGCTCAATGGATAATTGTCGCTGGCTGTCGACGATATTCGTTCTGTCTTCATCGATCTCGCCATGCAAGAGCGGGACGTGGAAAGCCTAAAGCCCGATGAGTCGAAGAGACTTTCAATAGAAGAGTCCGACTGTGTTCCAACCGGTTTCCAGTGTCCGGAAATACACTGGCAAGACTTCCCGACGCCGAACTTTGATTGCTCCTATTCGACGTCTTCTCAAGGCCGCTGATACCAGCGGCCTTTTTTTTCGGGTTGCGCCCGGCTGGGCGCCCCATGGGAGCGATCGCCCGCGCGAGGCCAGCAGAAGCGTCGCCGGGAACGACACCACAACACGCTTTCCGGCCTTGCCGGATTTCACCACGCTGTAAGAAGGAGCAACCGCAATGAGGAATCTGTTCGCCTTGACGCCGATGGCGCTGGCGCTGTGCACCGCGTCCGCCGCCTGGGCCGATGAGGGGGAAGCCAAAGAAGGCTTCATCGAAGGCTCCAGCCTCCAATTGCTGACCCGCAACTACTACTTCAACCACGACCGCCGGCACGCTTCCGGGCACGACAGCAAGGAATGGGCGCAAGGCTTCATCGCCACCTTTCAGTCCGGCTACACGCCCGGCGTGGTCGGCTTCGGTGTCGACGCCTACGGCATGCTCGGGCTGAAGCTCGACGGCGGCGGCGGTACCGGCGGCACCAGCATCCTGCCGATCACCGCGCCGAGCAAGGAAGGCTACGAGTCCGGCAAGGCGCCCGATGAGTTCTCCAGTGGCGGGGCGGCGCTGAAGATCCGCGCCTTCGACACCGAGCTGAAGCTGGGCGACCAGTTCCTCAGCAACCCGGTGGTCGCCGGCGGCGAGTCGCGCATGCTGCCGCAGACCTTCCGCGGCGTGAGCCTGACCAACAACAGTTTCGAGGACCTGACCCTCACGGCTGGCCAGGTCAGTTTCACCAAGTACTACAACCAGAGCGGCCACCGCCGCCTCGGCTCGTACTACGGCGAACTGCCGGGCGACCGCGACAGCCATCATCTCAGCTGGCTGGGCGGCACCTGGGGCGGCATCGAGGGCTTCACCAGCAGCCTGTACGCCGCCGAACTGCAGAACGTCTGGAAGCAGTACTACGCCGACGTCGACTACACCTACGAGATCGACGACAACTGGTCGCTGAACCCCGGCGCGCACTACTACAAGACCGTCGACAGCGGCGACTCGCTGCTCGGCCGGATCGACAACAACACCTACAGCCTGCATTTCGCGGTCGGCTACAGGCAGCACACCGTCACCGCGGTGCTGCAGAAGGTCAACGGCAACACGCCGTTCGACTATATCAACCAGGGCGACAGCATCTTCCTCGACAACTCGCAGCAGTATTCCGACTTCAACGGTCCCAACGAGAAGTCCTGGAAGCTGCAATACGACTACGACTTCGTCGCTCTCGGCCTGCCCGGCCTGAGTGCCTCGGCCTCGTACTCGCGCGGCAAGCTGGACCTGACCCGGGTCGATCCGGACAGCCCCGGCTACGGCGGCTGGTACAGCGCCGACGGCAAGAACGCCAAGCACTGGGAACGCGACCTCGACCTGCAGTACGTGGTCCAGGGCGGTCCGGCCAAGGACCTCTCGCTGCGCCTGCGCTGGGCCACCCACCGCGGCACCGGCGGCTACAGCGCGGTGGACAACGACATCGACGAATACCGGGTGATCGTCGACTACCCCATCGACGTGTTCTGAGCCCCGCGCGCTGGGCCCTTCGCCGGGCTCAGCGCTGGCGGAACAGTTCGCCGGGAGTGAAGCCGAAGAGTCCCTTGAAGGCGGCGATGTAGGCCGAGGTCGAGTCGTAGCCGCTGTCCAGGGCGGCGCCGGTGACGCTGTCGCCGGCCTCCAGCGCGTTGAGCGAGGCGAGCAGGCGCTGGCGTTGGCGCCAGAGCCGGTAGTTCATCCCGGTCTCGCGCTGGAACAGGCGCGACAGGGTCTTTTCCGAGGTGCCCAGGCGCTGCGCCCAGTCGCCCATGGTCAGGCTCTGGGTCGGTTCGTCGATCAGTGCCTGGCACAGCCGCAGCAGGCGCGGCTCGCGCGGCATCGGCAGGGAGAAGGCGACCTCCGGCAGCAGCCGCAACTGGTCCAGCAGCACCTGCACCAGCCGCGATTCGGCGCTGTCGCCCTCCGGGTAGTCCACCGGCAGTTCGCAGAAACTCTTGATCAGCTCGCGCGCCAGCGGCGTCACCTCCAGCACCCGGCAACGCGTCGGTGCCCAGGCGCAGGCGTCGCCACGGATGTACAGGCTGCGCATCTCGGCGCGGGTGGAGGTGACCACCTCGTGTTCCAGTTGCGCCGGAATCCAGATCGCCCGCTGCGGCGGGGCGAAGAAGCTGCCCTCGGCGGTATGCACGCCGAGCACGCCGCTGATGGCGTAGGAAAGCTGTACCCAGGCGTGCCGGTGGCGCGAGGTCCAGGAGCCGGCGCGCAGGCTTTCGGCGCGCGCGTAGACCGGCCGTGGCAGGCGGGCGAGGGTGGGAATCGGGCGGTGCAGTTCCGCAGGCTGTCCGTTCATCGTCATGACTTGGCGTCGTGTCGCTAGTCGGCAGAGTCTGGCAGGGCTAACCTGCCGCCTCAAGTTTCCCGGAGCCCACGCCGATGCTCGACTTCTCCGCCCACGCGCTTCCCTACGCCTCGCAACGTTCGCCGGTCCATGCCCGCCGCGGCATGGTCGCCACCTCGCAGCCGCAGGCGGCGCAGGTCGGGCTGGAGATATTGCGCCGTGGCGGCAATGCCATCGACGCGGCGATCGCCACCGCTGCCGCGCTGACGGTGGTCGAGCCGACCGGCTGCGGGATTGGCGGCGATGCCTTCGCCCTGGTCTGGACCCGCGGACGCCTGCACGGCCTGGACGCCAGCGGGCGCGCGCCGGGCCTGCTCGATCGCGAGCGGGTGCGCGCCGCCGGCCACGAGCGGATGCCGCTGTACGGCTGGACGCCGGTCACCGTGCCGGGCTGTCCGGCGGCCTGGGCCGAACTGTCGCGGCGCTTCGGCAAATTGCCGTTCGAACAACTGCTGCGGCCGGCGATCGAGCTGGCCCGCGATGGCTTCCCGGTCTCGCCGGTGATCGCCCGCCTGTGGCAAAGCGGCCTGGACAAGTTCCGCGCGGCGTTGCCGCAGCGGCCCGAGCTGCGGGCCTGGTTCGACGAGTTCCTCATCGACGGCCGGGCGCCGCGCGCCGGCGAGGTGTTCCGCCAGCCGGGCCAGGCCGACACCCTGGACGAGCTGGCGCGCAGCCAGTGCGAAAGCTTCTATCGCGGCGAGCTGGCCAGGACCATCGTCGGCCACGCCGAGCGCAGCGGCGGCTACCTGCGCGCGGAGGACCTGGCCGGCTACCAGGCGAAGTGGGTCGAACCGATCTCGCTGAACTACCGTGGCTATGACGTCTGGGAGATTCCGCCGAGCGGCCAGGGCCTGATCGCCCTGATGACCCTGAACATCCTCAAGGGCTTCGAATTCGGCGAGCGCGACTGCGCGCGGACCTGGCATCGCCAACTGGAGGCGATGAAGCTGGCGTACGTCGACGGGCTGCACTACATCAGCCAGCCGCAGTCGATGCGGGTCTCGGTCGAGGAACTGCTGCACGTGGACTACGCCGCCAGCCGCCGCGCGCTGATCGGTGAGCGCGCGCTCGATCCCAGCCCCGGCCAGCCGAAGCCGGGCGGTACGGTGTACCTGGCCTGTGGCGACGAGGAGGGCAACCTGGTCTCGTTCATCCAGAGCAACTACCACGGCTTCGGCTCCGGCGTGGTGGTGCCTGGCACCGGCATCGCCTTGCAGAACCGCGGCGCCGAGTTCAGCCTCGATCCGGACCACGTGAATTGCCTGGAGCCGGGCAAGCAGACCTTCCACACCATCATTCCCGGTTTCCTCAGCAAGGACGGCGTGCCGCTCGGCCCGTTCGGCGTGATGGGCGCCTATATGCAGCCGCAGGGCCACGTGCAGATGGTGATGAACCTGGTGGACTTCGGCCTCAACCCCCAGGCTGCCCTCGACGCGCCGCGCTGGCAGTGGCTGGGCGGGCTGCGCGTCGGCATCGAACATGCCGCGCCGCGCGCGCTGGCGGCGGAGCTGGCGCAGCGTGGGCACCAGGTGGAGATCGCCTACGACTCGACCAGCTACGGGCGCGGCCAGATCGTCCTGCGCGACCCGGCCAGCGGCGTGCTCTGTGGCGGCACCGAGCCGCGCACCGATTCGCAGATCGCGGTGTGGTGAGGGGACCCATGTGGGTGAGGCGGGGAGACCTGTCCGGCGGATAATGCCCAAGGCGTATCCGCCCTGCGGATGGCGAAGCAAGAAGTCCCGGCAGGCATAGGCTGCCAGGCGACCCGTACTCGAGCGCGCTCCGCTACGCGACATCGAGAGCGCTTTCTGGATGTCATGCCACCGGAGTCTCCCAGGCCCTGGCGAATTTACGCCCGGGCGTCCTGAAACCCGACGAAAAACCCCATTCGGGGATGAATTCCGCCCGTCGTCTCTGGCATCATCCGCGCCGCTTCTCGCCCGAACGCCGGGGCGGTGATGTGTAGAAATACCACGCAGTGTTTTGTGTACAAAATCCTACTGATTCTTTTTGTCACAAAACGCTTTTGTGTATCCAGTTTTCTTCGCGCTGCCATCCCAAAGTCGAGCACGCCCCTCCCGACCACGCACCAGCGCAAGGCAGAAACTGTCCTTGGGGTCAGGTTTTTGCCGTCGTAGAGAGGTTGGAGGCATTTCGCCGCCTTTGTCCAGAACACTGAAAAAACAGGCGTTCCCTTCGCCGTTGGAAACCCGGCGAAGCGCCCGCGCCGTCTTGGCTTCGTTCTTGCTATCCATGGCGAGGCCTGACCGCTCGGACAGGTTCGCCCACTAGAAAAAAAGCTATTCACTCCAGGAGCGTTTCAATGAGCCGCACACTCGCCACCGTGATGCTAGCCGGGGGGCTGCTGGCCGCAGGCCAGGCTGTCGCCGAAGACCATGACATGACGCCGACCCACGAGACCGACTCGGGGCCGCTGCTCTGGCACAACGAGAGCCTGACCTACCTCTACGGCAAGAACTTCAAGATCAACCCGCCGATCCAGCAGACCTTCACCCTGGAACATGCCAGCGGCTGGACCTGGGGCGACCTGTTCATCTTCTTCGACCAGATCAACTACAACGGCAAGGAAGACGCCAGCAACGGCAAGAACACCTACTACGGCGAGATCACTCCGCGCCTGAGCTTCGGCAAGCTCACCGGAGCGGACCTCTCCTTCGGCCCGGTGAAGGACGTGCTGCTGGCCGGCACTTACGAGTTCGGCGAAGGCGACACCGAGGCTTACCTGCTCGGCCCGGGCTTCGACCTGGCGATCCCCGGCTTCGACTACTTCCAGCTCAACTTCTACTACCGCAAGCCCGACGGCAACCGCGTGCGCGCCGGCGCCTGGCAGATCACCCCGGTGTGGTCCTACACCATTCCGGTGGGCAACTCCGACATCCTCATCGACGGCTACATGGACTGGGTGATCAACAACAAGAGCGCCAGCACCAGCCGCCGCAACCAGAGCGACTACCACGCCAACCTGCACTTCAACCCACAGGTCAAGTACGACCTGGGCAAGGCCCTCGGCTATGAGGCGAAGCACCTGTACGTGGGCCTGGAGTACGACTACTGGTCCGACAAGTACGGCGTGAAGGACTCGCAGTACTTCACCACCGACCAGAACACCGCCAGCTTCCTGGTCAAGTACCACTTCTGAGTCCGTCGCGCGGGGCTGCCGGCCCGGCCCCGCCAGCGCGCCCCGTCATTGCGCGCCGTGCATCGGCACGGTGCGCGACGGTCGCCTCCGTGGTCCTTGCGTTTGCCTCCCGTTGTCCGCTCGACCCACGCCGGGCGCGCCTTGCAGCCTGAGCGGCAGGAATAAGCTGATCACCTGGACAGCTTTTTGCAGAAGCCGTGCATCCTCCTCCTGTCCGAGGAGCGCCACTTGAGACGGCCCGATGCATAGCGAAGACCAACGCCCCAACGACCTCATCTACGGCCTCGACGACCGGCCGCGCCCGCTTCCCGCCTTCCTTGCCGCGCTACAGCACGTGCTGGCCAGCTTCGTCGGCATCGTCACTCCGCCGCTGGTGATCGGCTCGCTGCTCGGCCTCGGCGAGCACCTGCCGTACCTGATCAGCATGGCGCTGATGGTTTCCGGCGCCGGCACCCTGATCCAGGCGCGCCGGCCGTTCGGCATCGGCGCCGGGATGATCTGCCTGCAAGGCACCAGCTTCGCCTTCCTCGGCGCCGTGCTGGCCGCCGGGATGCTGGTGAAGCAGCGCGGCGGCGGTCCCGAGGAGATCCTCGCGATGATCTTCGGCGTGTGCTTCTTCGGCGCCTTCGTGCAGATCGTCCTCAGTCGGTTCCTCGGCCATCTTCGCCGGGTGATCACGCCGCTGGTCACCGGCATCGTCATCACCCTGATCGGCGTCAGCCTGATCAAGGTCGGCATCACCGACCTCGGCGGCGGAGCCGGGGCCACGGACTTCGGCGCACCGGCCAATCTCGCGCTGGGCGCGCTGGTGCTGCTGAGCATCGTCCTGCTGAACCGCTCGCGCCTGCCCTGGCTGCGCCTGGCCGCCATCGTCATCGGCCTGGCGCTGGGTACCCTGGCGGCCTGGGCGACCGGCCTGTTCGTTCCGCGGGCGCTGCCCGAGCTGCCGCTGGTCAGCCTGCCGCAGCCGTTCCGCTTCGGCTTCGCCTTCGACTGGATGGCCTTCCTGCCGGTGGCGCTGATCTACCTGATCAGCAGCATCGAGACGGTCGGCGACCTGACCGCCAACTGCATGCTCTCGCGGCAACCCCTGGAGGGGCCGGCGTACCTGCAGCGGTTGCGCGGCGGGGTGCTCGGCGACGGCGTCAGTTGCCTGCTGGCAGCCACCTTCAGCGCCTTCCCGAACACCACCTTCGCGCAGAACAACGGGGTGATCCAGCTCACCGGGGTGGCCAGCCGGCACGTCGGCATCTACATCGGCGGCGTGTTGCTGGCGCTCGGCCTGTTCCCCTGGATCGGCGCGATCCTCCAGCAGATCCCCAAGCCGGTGCTCGGCGGCGCCACCCTGGTGATGTTCGGCAGCGTCGCCGCCGCCGGCATCCGCATTCTCGGCCAGACCGCGATGGACCGCCGCAGCGTGCTGATCATCGCCGCCTCGTTCGGCGTCGGCCTCGGCGTGGCCGCGCAGCCGACCCTGCTCGACCAGATGCCGGCGGTAGTGAAGACCCTGTTCGACTCGGCGATCACCAGCGGCGGCATCACCGCCATCCTGCTCAACCTGCTGCTGCCCGAGGAGCGCGTTGCCGAAGCGGCGCAGGCCAGCGCGAAGGGCGGCGCCCTGGCGCGCTGGCGCAAGCCGCTGGGTTGATACGGGCGTTTGCAAATTTTTCCGCCCCTGGCTTGTGTCCCGCGGCCGGGCTGGGGTATCAACGCGGGGATCACGCCGATGGAAACCTGCGCATGACCCTGACAGTGCCCGCCCACGACCCGGCCGCCCGCGACAAGCCGGCCGGGCGCATCCGCCAGAAGAACGAGGAGGCGATCCTCGCCGCGGCCGAGGAGGAGTTCGCCCGCCACGGCTTCAAGGGCACCAGCATGAACACCATCGCGCAGAACGTCGGCCTGCCCAAGGCCAACCTGCACTACTACTTCGGCAACAAGCTGGGCCTCTACACGGCGGTGCTGAGCAACATCCTCGAACTCTGGGACAGTACCTTCAACACCCTCGGCGTCGACGACGATCCGGCCGAGGCGCTGGCCCGCTACATCCGCGCCAAGATGGAGTTCTCCCGCCGCTACCCGCTGGCCTCGCGGATCTTCGCCATGGAGATCATCAGCGGCGGCGAGTGCCTCACCGCGCATTTCAACCAGGACTACCGCAGCTGGTTCCGCGGCCGCGCCGCGGTATTCGAGGCCTGGATCGCCGCCGGCCGGATGGACCCGGTGGATCCCGTGCACCTGATCTTCCTGCTCTGGGGCAGCACCCAGCACTACGCCGACTTCGCCAGCCAGATCGGCCTGGTCACCGGCCGCAAGCGCATGTCCAGGCAGGACTTCGCCGCCGCCGCCGACAACCTGGTGCGGATCATCCTCAAGGGCTGCGGACTGACCCCGCCGGCGGCCTGAACGCGATGCCGAGCACCCTGCAAGGCCTCGCCGAATACCGCGAGGAAATCCGCAAGAGCCGCTTCCACACCATCGCCGCGCCGGTGGCCGACGAGGACGAGGCGCAGGCGTTCATCGCCGCCCACCGCGACGCTTCCGCCGGACACAACTGCTGGGCCTGGAAGTGCGGCGCGCAGTAC
>NZ_SCND01000153.1:0-13263 GCF_005503585.1 Pseudomonas sp. 2VD | reverse complement strand
AGTCGTCGGCAGCGTCAGATGTGGATAAGGGACAGGGGCAGCGTCGCGCCGGTCGAGTACGTAGAGTTCGTTGCGCAGGAAGAACAGGTAGCGCGACGACTGGCCCAGCAGTTCGCCGGAACCCCAGTCGTCGCCGCGCTCGTTGTCGGCATCCAGGCGCGCGCTCCAGCGCAGGCTGCCGTCCTCGAGATCGACCACCTGGGCATAGCTGCGGCTGCTGCCGTGTACCACGCCGTTGTCCACTTCGTTGGCGCGATAGTCGTCGAGGGTGAACGCCAGGTAGGAATGGCCCTGTTCCTCGAAGACCAGTTGCGGCCCGCTGAACCCGGCCTCGTCGTACTGGCCGAGAATGAAATGGATGGCCACCGGCAAACCGACCAGCAGGCCCAGGCCGAGTACCGCCCAGAGGACGGCGAAAAGCGTCGCTCCCTTCTTCATGCAACTCCCATGCGTCCCGCGATCCTGGGACCGTCCCTCAACTGGCGACGGCATGAACGGCGCATTCTAGGGAGCCGCCGGCCTCGCTTCAAAGGCGGCAAGCGGCCATCAGTGGTCCATGCTCATGGGCTTTTCGCCCCCAGCAGGACGCCGAAACCGACCAGCAGGGCGCCGAAAAACTGGTCGATGCGCCGGCGGAAACGCAGGAGTCGGCCGCGCACCGCCGGGCTCGAGAGAAAGCAGGCGACCAGGCCGAACCAGGCCACGTGGGCGAGCGCGATGAAGGCCCCGTAGCCCAGTTGCGCCGGCAACGCGGTATGCGGATCGATCACCTGCATGAACAGGCTGACCACGAACAGGCAGGTCTTCGGATTGAGCGCATTGGTCAGGAAGCCGCTGCGCAACATCGCCCAGGACGAAACCCCGGCGCCGCCCGCCGCCTCCTCCGCCACCGTGTCCTCTCGCGCCAGCAGCATGCGCAGGCCGAGGAACACCAGGTAGGCGGCGCCCGCCAGCTTCAGCGCGGTGAACAGCGCCAGCGACTCGCGCACCAGCACGCCGACGCCGAGGATGCTGTAGCCGACATGTACCGTCACCCCCGCGCCGATGCCCAGCGCGGTGAGCAGGCCGGCGCGGCGGGAATACAGCAGGCTGTTGCGCGAGACCATGGCGAAATCGGCGCCGGGGCTGATCACCGCAAGCACGGTGATGGTCAGGAAAGCTAGCAACTCTGTCATGCCTGGAAGGCTCCAAGGTAGAATGGATGGCACAATCTACCGGTCTCCAGCGCCGATCGAGAACGATGAATACTGACAATCATGGTGAGGAAAACTCACCATTCAGGCGCCGCCGCCTGCCCTCGCTGAACGCCCTGCGCTGCTTCGAGGCCGCCGCCCGCCTGGAGAACTTTTCCCGTGCCGCCGAGGCCCTGTGCCTGACCCACGGCGCCATCAGCCGCGCCGTGCGGACCCTGGAGGAGGAACTCGGTTGTGCGCTCTTCGAACGCCGCGGCCAGCGGGTTTTCCTCAGCGAGGCCGGCAGGCGCCTGCTCGCCGGCACCGGCCCGGCCCTCGACCTGATCGAGCGCACCGGCGAGGCCCTGCGCGCGGAGGCCGGACCCACCGCGCTGGTGCTGTCCTGCGAACCGACCTTGCTGATGCGCTGGCTGATCCCGCGGATCGCCGGATTCATGCAGGAACAGCCACGACTGTCGATCCAACTGGTCGCCGGCGGCGGGCCGTTCGCCTTCGGCCGCGGCATCGACCTGGCGATCCGCCGCAACGACTTCCCCTGGCCGCCCGGCAGCCATGCCCACTGGCTGTTCGACGAGCAGGTCGGGCCGGTCTGCCGGGCGAGCGACGTCGAACGGCATTTCCACCTCGATGCAGGCCCGCCCGGGCTTCGCGCCGTCGCACCGCGCCTGCACACGGCGACCCGCCCGCAAGCCTGGAACACCTGGACCCGTCTCGCCGGACAGGCGCCGGCGACGACCGAAGGGCAGCGCTTCGAGCACTTCTACCTGAGCCTGCAGGCGGCCGGCGCCGGACTCGGCGTAGCCATCGGCCCCTGGCAACTGGTGCGCGACGATCTGTCCGCCGGCCTGCTGGCGGCGCCGCTGGGATTCCTCGCCGACGGCAGCAGCTATCACCTGCTGACCCCGCGACCGTTGCAGGCCGGAGAGCCCGCCACCCTGCTGCTGGAATGGCTGCGCCGCAGCGCGGCGGCCTGATGCGGCCCGCTCAGGGCCAGGCGCGCAGCGCCCGTTCGACCACCGCCAGCAGGCGCTCGCAAGGCACCCGGTCCTTGGCCTGCACGCTGAGGCCGAACAGCACGGTAGCATAGAAGGTCGCCAACTCCTCCACGTCGGTGTCCGCCGCCAGGTCGCCGTCAGCGATGCCGCGCCGCATGCGCTCACGGAACAGGCGGATCGACTCGCCGCGCTCGGCGCTCAACGCGTCCCGCACCGCCTCGCTTTCCGGGGTTCCGGTCAGCGCCGCGAGCACCACCAGGCAACCGCGCGGGAACTCGTCGGAACAGAAGCGCGCGACGGTCTCGCGGAGCAGCTCGGCCACGCCCTCGCGGGCGCTCGGCGCGCCATCGAGGACATCCCGGCGATAGCGGCCGTGCTGGCCGAGATAGTGGGCCAGGGCTTCGCGGAACAGCCCTTCCTTGCTGCCGAAGGCGGCGTACAGGCTGGGCGGCCTGATTTCCATCGCCTCGGTCAGGGCCGCCAGCGAAGCGCCTTCGTAGCCACGCACCCAGAACACGTCCATGGCTCGCTGCAGGGCGGTGTCCCTGTCGAATGCCCGTGGCCTGCCTCGCGTTGCCATCCTGACCTCCATTATTTGTATCGATCACTATAAATTTACTTGACGAGCGTTGCCGTCGCCATATTATTTAGCGACCGATACAGATATTCAAGCCATCTCCCTGCCGCCTTCGAAAGGAAAAGACCATGTCCAAATTGCTCCTCTCCCCGCTCGCCGTAGGCAACCTGGCCTTGCGCAACCGCATCGTCATGGCGCCGATGACCCGCTCCCGGGCGCAACAGCCGGGCGACGTGCCGACCGCCCTGAACGCTCTCTACTATGCGCAGCGCGCCGGCGCCGGGCTGATCGTCAGCGAGGGCACGCAGATTTCCCCCCTCGGCCAGGGCTACGCCTACACCCCCGGTATCTACAGCGAGGCGCAACTGGCCGGCTGGCGCCAGGTCACCGAGGCGGTGCACGCCGCCGGCGGACTGATCGCCGCGCAGCTCTGGCATGTCGGGCGCATGTCGCATCGCTCGCTGCAGGCCGGCGGCGAGGCGCCGATCGCGCCCTCGCCGATCCAGGCCAAGGCCCAGGTGTTCATCGCCGATGGCCAGGGCGGCGGATCCATGGCGCCGGCCGACGCGCCGCGGGAAATGACCCTGGAAGACATCCGCCGGGTCCGCGACGAATTCGTCCGCGCCGCGCACAACGCGCTCGACGCCGGCTTCGACCTGGTCGAGCTGCATGGCGCCAATGGCTACCTGATCGACCAGTTCCTCGCCAGCGCCAGCAACCGGCGCAGCGATGCCTATGGCGGTAGCCTGGAGAACCGCGCGCGGTTCCTGCTGGAGATCGTCGACGCGCTGGTCGCCGCGGTCGGTGCCGAGCGCGTCGGCCTGCGCCTGTCGCCCTGGGGCACGATCAACGACATGCACGACGACGAGCCGGAAGCGATGACCCTTTACCTCGCCGAAGCCCTGCAGCGACGCGGCATCGCCTACCTGCACCTGGCCGAGTGGGAATGGAGCGGCGGCCCGGCCTACCCGCAAGGCTTCCGCGAGCGCCTGCGCGAACGCTTCCGCGCGCCGCTGATCGTCTGCGGCAACTACGACGCCGAGCGCGCCGAAGCGATACTCCAGGCCGGACTGGCCGACGCGGTGGCGATCGGCCGGCCGTTCATCGCCAACCCCGACCTGGTCGAGCGGATCCGTCTCGGCGCGCCGCTGGCCGAGGCCAACCAGGCGCGGTTCTACGGTGGCGACGCCGCCGGCTACACCGATTACCCGACCCTCGGCCAGTCCGCTACGGCCTGATTCCCTTCCCTCCCATGCATCGTTCCCGGGCGCGGCCACGGCTGCGCTCGCGGAGGAGTCTTGCCGTGCTATTGCCCATCCTCCTGCTGGCCGCCGCCGGCTTCACCATCCTGACCACCGAGTTCGTCATCGTCGGCCTGCTCCCGGCGCTTGCCGCAGACCTCCAGGTCAGCGTCGCCCAGGCCGGCCTGCTGGTCAGCCTGTTCGCCTTCAGCGTCGCCGCCTTCGGTCCGTTCCTCACCGCCGCACTGGCGGGCGTCGAACGCAAGCGGCTGTTCGTCGCCTGCCTGCTGCTGTTCGCCGCGGCCAATGCGCTGGCCGCCGTAGCCGGCGATATCTGGACGATGGCCGTGGCGCGCTTCGTCCCGGCCCTGGCGCTCCCGGTGTTCTGGGCCATGGCCAGCGAAACCGCCGCGCACCTGGCCGGCCCCTCGCGCGAAGGACGCGCCGTGGCGCTGGTGTTCTTCGGCATCGTCGCCGCCACCGTGCTCGGCATTCCCATCGGCACGCTGATCGCCGACGCCTGGGGTTGGCGCCTGGCATTCGCCGCACTCGCCGCGCTGGCCCTGGCCAAGGCGCTGCTGCTGGCCGCCTGGCTGCCGCGCATTCCCGGACGGCCGGGCGTCTCGCTGCGCAGCCAGGCGAGCGTGTTGCGCCAACCGCTGGTGCTCGGCCACCTGTTGCTGTCGCTGCTGGTCTTCACCGGCATGTTCACCCCCTACACCTACCTGGCCGACATCCTCCAGCGCCTGGCCGGCTTCAGCGGTTCGCTGGTCGGCTGGACGCTGATGGGCTTCGGCGCGGTAGGCCTGCTCGGCAACTGGCTCGGCGGGCGCCTGGTGGATCGCAGCCCGCTGGGCGCAACCCTGCTGTTCGTCCTGCTGATGGCGCTGGGCATGCTCGCCCTGGTGCCGACCCTCGGCAACGCCTGGCTGCTCGCCGCCACCCTGGCGACCTGGGGCGTGGCCCAGGCAGCACTGTTCATCGTCGGCCAGGTGCGGGTGATGAAGTCCGCGCCGCGGGCCCCGGCGTTCGCCGCCTCGCTGAACATCTCCGCCTGCAACGCCGGGATCGGCATCGGCGCCCTCGCCGGCAGCCGGGTGATCGACGGCAGCGGCCTGGCGCCGCTCGGCGAGGTCGGCGCGCTGGTCTGCCTGGCGGCGATGGCCGTGGCCCTGCTGCTGATGCTGGCGCCACGCCAAGCTGCCACCGAGCCGTCCCTCGGCGGCCACATCCCTCACTGACCCCACCAAGGAAGCACAACCATGATCCTCGATAGACTCTGCCGCGGCCTCCTGGCCGGCATCGCCCTGACCTTCTCCCTGGGCGGCTTCGCCGCCGAGGAATTCCCCGTCCCGAATGGCTTCGAAAGCGCCTACCGGGAAGTCGACGGCGTGAAGCTGCACTACGTGAAAGGCGGCCAGGGGCCGCTGGTGATGCTGGTGCACGGCTTCGGCCAGACCTGGTACGAATGGCACCAACTGATGCCGGAACTGGCCAAGCGCTTCACCGTGATCGCGCCGGACCTGCCCGGCCTCGGCCAGTCCGAGCCGCCGAAGACCGGCTATAGCGGCGAACAGGTCGCCGTCTACTTGCACAAGCTGGCCCGGCAATTCAGCCCGGATCGCCCGTTCGACCTGGTGGCCCATGACATCGGTATCTGGAACACCTACCCGATGGTGGTGAAGAACCAGGCCGACATCGCCCGCCTGGTGTACATGGAAGCGCCGATCCCGGACGCGCGGATCTACCGCTTCCCGGCCTTCACCGCCCAGGGCGAGTCGCTGGTCTGGCACTTCAGTTTCTTCGCCGCCGACGACCGCCTGGCGGAAACCCTGATCGCCGGCAAGGAGCGCTTCTTCCTCGAGCACTTCATCAAGTCCCATGCCAGCAACACCGAGGTGTTCAGCGAGCGCCTGCTGGACCTGTACGCCAGGTCGTACGCCAAGCCGCACAGCCTGAACGCCTCGTTCGAGTACTACCGCGCGTTGAACGAGAGCGTGCGGCAGAACGCCGAACTGGCGAAGACCCGCCTGCAGATGCCGACCATGACCCTCGCCGGCGGCGGCCACGGCGGCATGGGCACGTTCCAGCTGGAGCAGATGAAAGCCTATGCGGACGACGTCGAAGGCCATGTCCTGCCCGGCTGCGGCCACTGGCTGCCGGAAGAGTGCGCCGCGCCGATGAATCGCCTGGTGATCGACTTCCTCAGCCGCGGTCGCTGAGTCGTCCCGGTCCGGGCGATCAGAACTGCTCGCCCGGGCAGAACAGGCAGCGCAGCAGCAGGGTCATGAGCACGACAGCGCCGGAAACCAGCAGGTAAGGCAACGGGGAGAACAGGTCGTCCTGGTCCTTGCCATCGTGCTCACTACTCATGCTCTCACCTCGAGAATCGTCATGGCGGAAAAGACGCAGGATATGCACTTGCCGTCCTTGAAAGTGCACGGCGAAGTGTTCGAAGACTATAGAAACGAAGCGATCGAGTTCAATTACATCTGTGTCAGCTTGCTGTCGGCAAAACGTCAGCGGAAAGACAACGGAATATATTTCCCGATAATGCTTGCGGGGTCTGCCGCGCGCCGCCCCCAGGCTCTCCCAGCGTGAGGAATAGCCTCGGCGAAGGAAAAACCCACTTACAATGATCCCGACCCGGAATTATTCCGCCAAGTGGGCTCCGTTTCGGAAAAAAGCGACTCGCAGCACTGTTTCGGTGCAATAACGTCACATGTGAAAGTTTCGATTAAGTTTTCCGTTATCGATTATCCATAAATACGTTTGATCGCTCTCCGGACGTTTCATAGATTGCACGCCTTCACTCTCTGCGAGGCATTCCCGTGACGCATCCAGCGACCGTCTACAGCCTGTCCACCCGCCTGCTGCACTGGAGCATGGCGTTCTGTTTCATCGGCGCGATCGTGCTGGCCTATTTCGTCATCTGGGTGCTCGGCCACGACCACCCGCAGCGCCTGCCGGTACTCAACCTGCACTGGGTGCTGGGCCTGCTGGTCGGCCTGCTGCTGATCCCTCGGATCGTCTCGCGGCTGCGCGGGCCGCGCCTGCCAGCGGTCCCCGGGACGCCGCTGGAGCACCGCCTGGCGCACTACGCGCACCTGTCGCTGTATGCCTTGATGCTGGTGATGCCGCTCACCGGCTACGTCGGCACCCGCCTGCCCACCGACTTCGGCCTGTTCGTGGTACCCAGCTTCAAGGACACCGCGCTGTTCGCCTGGATTTCGCAAACCTGGAACCTGAACTGGGAGGCGTTCGAGAAGCCCTTCGACGCCGTTCACCGCGTGGTCGGCCTGTGGCTGAGCACCTCGGTGGTGCTACTCCATGCGCTCGCCGCCGGCTACCACCAGTGGGTCCGCCGCGACGGCACCCTGGAGCGCATGCTCGGCCGTCGCCAGCGCCGCTGAGCGGGGCCCTTCGTCGGCTCTCGCGGCGGCTCGGCGACGATCTGCTATAGAGGTAGGGACACGCAGGGAAAACCTCGCCGCCCCGAGGCTCCTCCGTGGCAACCACAGGCGTCGCGCAGGTAGCCGGGTCGGCCTCCGACAGAGAGGAGCATGCCATGGCCAGCCTGCACTGCCAGCACCGCAGCTACACCATCACCGCCGACGTCGTCGAGCATCCGGGCATTCCCACGCCCTGGGCCGGCGGCTGCCACATCACCGATCCCGAAGGCCACACCAGCAAGCGCATCGCCCTGCCCGTGCGCTTCGCCTTCCTCGCCGAGCTGGAAAACGCCCAGCGCGCCTCCATCGCCCACGGCAAATGGCTGGTGGACCAGCGCCTGGACCGCGGCAAGGCGCTGTTCTGAAGCGCACAACGAAAACGGCCCTCGCAAGGAGGGCCGTCGTTCATCGCGGCGCGGCTCAGGCGCTGCCGGCTTCAGCGGTTTCGCTGCGCCGTCGCGGCGGCGCGCCATGGCTGTCGTCGCCGGCCAGCGGCACTTCGTTGCCCTGGGCGTCGTACAGCTTGCCGTCGAGGAAATAGTCGCCTTCGTGCAGGGCGGCGATGTCCTGGTAGCGCAGGGTCCGCTCGCTGGCGGCGACGAACACCGACTGCTGGTCGGAGTTGCCGGCGGTGAAGTGGTTGAACGCCAGGTTGAGCAGGATCGCCATGATCGCCGAGGAACTGATGCCGGAATGGAAGATGGTGGCGAACCAACTGGGGAAGTGATCGTAGAAGGTCGGCGCGGCGATCGGGATCATACCGAAGCCGATCGAAGTGGCGACGATGATCAGGTTCATGTTGTTGCGGTAGTCCACCTTCGACAGGGTGCGGATGCCGCTGGCGGCGACCGTGCCGAACAACACGATGCCGGCGCCGCCGAGCACGGCGGTTGGCACCGCGGCGATCACCCGGCCCATCACCGGCAGCAGGCCGAGGATCACCAGGAACAACCCACCGGTGGCGACCACGTAGCGGCTCTTGATCCCGGTCACCGCCACCAGGCCGACGTTCTGGGCGAAGGCGCTCTGGGTGAAGGAGCCGAAGATCGGCGCCAGCATGCTGGAGAACATGTCCGCGCGCAGGCCGTTGCCCAGGCGCCGCGAGTCGACCTTGGTGTCGATGATCTCGCCTACCGCGAGGATGTCCGCCGAGGTTTCCACCAGGGTCACCATGATCACGATGCACATCGAGATGATCGCGGCGACCTGGAAGGTTGGCATGCCGAAGTGGAACGGCGTGGGAAACGCCACCAGCGGGCCTTCGGTGACCTTGGAGAAGTCGGCCATGCCGAGGAACACCGCGATGACGGTGCCGATGACCATCGCCAGGAGGATCGACAGGCGCGAGATCGAGGCGCTGCCGAGCTTGCTCAGCAGCAGCACGATGACCAGGGTGATCGCCGCCAGGCCGATGTTGGCCATGCTGCCGAAGTCCGGCGCGTGGCTGTTGCCGCCCATCGCCCAGCGCGCGGCGACCGGCATCAGGGTCAGGCCGATGGTGGTGATGACGATGCCGGTCACCAGCGGCGGGAAGAATTTGGTGATGCGCGAGAAGATCGGCGTAATCAGCAACCCGATCAGCGAGGCCGCCATCACCGCGCCGAGCACTGCGGGAATGCCGCCGCTGCCACCGCTGCCGATGATCGCCACCATGGTCGCCACGCCAGCGAAGGACACCCCCTGGACCAGCGGCAACTGACAGCCGAAGAACGGCACGCCGAGGGTTTGCAGCAGGGTCGCCAGGCCGCCGGCGAACAGCGAAGCGGCGATCAGCAGGCCGATGTCGCCGGGCGCGAGGCCAGCGGCCTGGCCGAGGATCAGGGGGACCGCGACGATACCGCCATACATGGTCAGCACATGTTGCAGGCCGTAGGCCATGTTGGCGCCGACACCGAGGTTCTCGTCTTCAGGCCGTGGAACGGATGGAGTTCCGGAGGACGTCGTTTTCATGGTGCGCTGTTCTCGCTTTTATTGTTGTGCGCACACTGTAGACAATTCGATCCGAAAATATCCAGAAGAATGTATACAAAAATTCCAACAAATCTGTGACAGCGCTGCCGCCGTTCACCTCCGCTCGCGCGCTTATCCGCGCGCCAGACGGTTTCCTTCCTGCTGCACCATCCTCCCAGCCCCGACCAACGGCCATGGGCCCGCGCCGAAGGGCATTAACGATAGAAAGCCGCCCTCCATCCCGCCAGCGAGCTATCAGCAATTCTTCCACGAAAAGTTGATGAAATTCACATTTCAGGAATTACGCCAGGACAGCCCGGAAAGCGCTCCTAGTCTGGCAGTCAGGCCGTGCCCGAGGCGACATTTCGGGCAATAGCGCCATGCCATCAACGGCTTATCGATCATCGCCTCACAAGGAACGGAGTCTCATGAGCAACAAGAACAATCTCAGATACGCACTCGGCGCCCTCGCCCTCTCGGTTTCCGCCGCATCCCTGGCGGCACCTTCGGAAGCGCAACAGTTCACCGAGTTCTGGACCCCCGGCAAACCCAACCCGTCGATCTGCAAATCGCCGTTGCTGGTCAGCACCCCGCTTGGCCTGCCGCGCTGCCTGCAAGCCAGCAACGTGGTCAAGCGCCTGCAGAAGCTGGAAGACATCGCCAGCCTCAACGACGGCAACCGCGCCGCCGCCACGCCGGGCTACCAGGCCTCCGTCGACTACGTGAAGCAGACCCTGCAGAAAGCCGGCTACAAGGTCAGCGTGCAGCCCTTCCCGTTCACCGCCTACTACCCGAAAGGCCCGGGTAGCCTGAGCGCCACCGTGCCGCAGCCGGTCACCTACGAATGGGAGAAGGATTTCACCTACCTGTCGCAGACCGAGGCAGGCGATGTCACCGCCAAGGTGGTCCCGGTGGACCTGTCCCTCGGCGCCGGCAACACCTCCACCAGCGGTTGCGAAGCGGAAGACTTCGCCAACTTCCCGGCCGGCTCGATCGCGCTGATCCAGCGCGGCACCTGCAACTTCGAGCAGAAGGCCGAGAACGCCGCGGCCGCCGGCGCCGCCGGGGTGATCATCTTCAACCAGGGCAACACCGACGACCGCAAGGGCCTGGAGAACGTCACCGTGGGCGAGTCCTACGAGGGCGGCATCCCGGTGATCTTCGCCACCTACGACAACGGTGTGGCCTGGTCGCAGACCCCGGACCTGCAGCTGCACCTGGTGGTCGACGTGGTACGCAAGAAGACCGAGACCTACAACGTGGTCGCCGAGACCCGTCGCGGCAACCCGAACAACGTGGTGATGGTCGGCGCGCACCTCGACTCGGTGTTCGAAGGCCCCGGTATCAACGACAACGGTTCGGGCAGCGCCGCCCAACTGGAGATGGCCGTGCTGCTGGCCAAGGCGCTGCCGGTCAACAAGGTGCGCTTCGCCTGGTGGGGCGCCGAGGAAGCCGGCCTGGTGGGCTCGACCCACTACGTGCAGAACCTCGCCCCGGAAGAGAAGAAGAAGATCAAGGCCTACCTGAACTTCGACATGATCGGCTCGCCGAACTTCGGCAACTTCATCTATGACGGCGACGGTTCCGACTTCGGCCTCCAGGGTCCGCCCGGCTCGGCCGCCATCGAGCGCCTGTTCGAAGCCTACTTCCGCCTGCGCGGCCAGCAATCGGAAGGCACCGAGATCGACTTCCGCTCCGACTACGCCGAGTTCTTCAACAGCGGCATCGCTTTCGGCGGCCTGTTCACCGGCGCCGAGGGCCTGAAGACCGAAGAGCAGGCGCAGAAGTACGGCGGCACCGCCGGCAAGGCCTACGACGAGTGCTACCACAGCAAGTGCGACGGCATCGCCAACATCAACCAGGACGCCCTGGAGATCCACAGCGACGCCATGGCCTTCGTGACCAGTTGGCTGTCGCTGTCGACCAAGGTGGTCGACGACGAGATCGCCGCCGCCGGGCAGAAAGCACAATCGCGGTCGCTGCAGATGCAGAAGAGCGCCAGCCAGATCGAACGCTGGGGTCACGACTTCATCAAGTAACCGCGACTACCCTGCGCCGGGCCGCCGGCGCAGGTTCCCCATCCAGGCCCGGCTCATCCACCGGGCCTTTTTTCATTGGCGCGCGATCACTCCACCGCTTCCAGCAGGGTCGCCACGCCCTGGCCGCCGGCGATGCACTGGGTGGCGATGGCATAGCGCCCGCCGGTGCGCCGCAGCAACGCAGCGGCCTTGCCGGTGATCCGCGCGCCGGTGGCGCCCAGCGGATGGCCGATGGCCAGGGCGCCGCCATCCAGGTTGATCCTGTCCATGTCCAGCCCCAGTTCGCGGATGCAGGCGATGGATTGGCTGGCGAAGGCCTCGTTGATCTCCACCAGGTCGATGTCGGCGATGCCCAGCCCGGCCCGTTGCAGGACCTTGCGCGTCGCCTGCACCGGACCCATGCCCATGATCTCCGGCGCACAACCGGCCACCGCCACCGCCTTGATCCGCGCCAGGATCGCCAGCCCGTGGCGGCGCGCGAATTCCTCGCTACAGACCAGCAGCGCGGCGCTGCCATCGGTGAGCGGCGACGAGGTGGCGGCGGTGACGCTGCCGCCGAACGCCGGCTTCAACTGGGCCAGGCTCTCCAGGTTGGTACCCGGGCGGATGCAGCCATCCTCGGCGACCCGGCCGGAGGGGGTGTCGATGGCGACGATCTCCTCGCGCAGCAAGCCGGCCTCGCGCGCGGCGACTGCCTTGGCGTGGGAGCGTACGGCCATCTCTTCCTGCTCGACGCGGCTGACGGCGTAGCGCTCGGCGACATTCTCGGCGGTCTGCCCCATGCTCATGTATACCGCCGGATAGTCCTGCAGCAACGCGGGATTGGGCGACAGGTTGAAGCCGCCCATCGGCACCCGGGTCATCGACTCCACCCCGGCGGCGATGAAGGCTTCTCCGGCGCCCAGCAGGACTTGCCCGGCGGCGTAGTGGATAGCGCTCATGGACGAACCGCAGAAACGGTTGAGGGTCGCGCCGCCGAGGCTCTGCGGGAAGCCGGCGCGGAAACTGGCGATGCGCGCGATGTTCATGCCCTGTTCCGCCTCCGGATAGGCGCAGCCCATGACCACGTCCTCCAGCAGAACAGGGTCGAGATCGAGTTTCTCCACCAGGCCCTTGAGCACCGCGGCGGCCAGGTCATCCGGGCGGATATCGACCAGCGCGCCTTTCCTGGCGAAGTGGAACGGCGAACGGGCGTAACCGGCGATAACGACTGAAATCGACGACATGAGGATATCTCCGTGAGATGGATTGGCTGGATCGCAGGGAGATATTACGCTCATAATATTTATTGAATGACAGTCGAAATACAATTTGACCGAAAAAGCCGCAGGGCTCGCCGAAACGCCCTCAGACTTCGTTCAATTCACTGATATGCCGATACTCGGCCCCCAGCTCCCGGGCCAGGCGCTCGGCCTTGCCCAGGCGCAACGGGCCGCTTTCGAGGTCGATCAGCAGACTCGGGCAGGCAGCCTCCGGCAGCGCCGGCCAGTCGCGCAGGCGGCCGTCGGTAAGCACCAGCAGACGCTGATGCTCGGCGGGTTTCTGCCGCTGTCGGCGCGCCAGCCAGCCAGCGGCCTGGTGCAGGGCGTCGAGCAGCGGCGTACCGCCGCCGGCGCCCAGCTGGCGTAGCCAGTCCTGCAACTCCCGCGAAGCCTTCTGCCCCTGCCAGAGCCATTGCGCCTGCTGCCCGGTGGCGTGCAGCACGGCCAGGCGGACGCGCTGCCGATAGGCCTCCTCGAACAGCGTCGCCAACAACCCCTTGGCCTGGGCCAGAGCGCCGTACCGGCGGGTGCTGGCGGAGGCCTGTATCTTATAC
>NZ_SCND01000152.1:0-13266 GCF_005503585.1 Pseudomonas sp. 2VD | reverse complement strand
CCCATGACGTTCCCGTCGACGCTGCGGGCACCATCCGCGCGGCCATCGTCGAGCACCACCGCCGGCCGCGCCAGGGCCTCGCCACGAGTGACCCCTGCATGGATCTCGTAGCCCGACAGCGGCGCATCCTCCAGGCTCAGGCGGCCCTGTACGTTGCGCAATTGCTTGTCCGCCTCCAGGGTCGTTTCCAACGCCAGCAGGCCGAGGCCAGCGCTGCTGCCGGCCGCGCCTTCCAGGCCGAGCGGATCGTGCAGGCGCTCGCCGAGCATCTGCAGGCCGCCGCAGATCCCCAGCAGGCGACCGCCGTAGCGCAGGTGACGGAGGATCGCCTCGTCCCAGCCACGCTCGCGCAGCGCCGCGAGGTCGGCGCGCACGCTCTTCGAGCCGGGCAGGACGATCAGGTCCGCCGACGGCAGCGCCTGGCCGGGGCCGACGAAGCTCAACTCGACCTGGGGGTGCAGGCGCAGCGGATCGAAATCGGTGTGGTTGCTGATCCTCGGCAGCACCGGCACCACCACCTTCAGGCGCGGCCCGACCTTGGCCGCCTGGCGCGTGTCGATGGCGTCCTCCGCCTCCAGGTGCAGGTCGCTGACATAGGGCAGCACGCCGAGCACCGGCTTGCCGGTGCGCGCCTCCAGCCAGTCGAGGCCGGGTTGCAGCAGGGCGATGTCGCCGCGGAAGCGATTGATGACGAAGCCCTTGACCCGCTCCCGCTCCGAGTCGGAGAGCAGTTCCAGGGTGCCGACCAGGTGGGCGAAGACCCCGCCGCGGTCGATATCGGCGACCAGGATCACCGGGCAATCCACCGCTTCGGCGAAGCCCATGTTGGCGATGTCGTTGGCGCGCAGGTTGATCTCCGCCGGCGAGCCGGCGCCCTCCACCATCACCACCCGGTAGGCGGCGGCGAGCCGCCCATGGGAAGCCAGCACCGCTTCCATCGCCACGCGCTTGTAGTCGTGGTAGGCGGCGGCGTCCATGCTGGTCACCGCGCGGCCATGGATGATCACCTGGGCGCCGATGTCGGTGTTCGGCTTGAGCAGCACCGGGTTCATGTCGGTGTGCGGCGCCAGCCGGCAGGCCTGGGCCTGGACCGCCTGGGCGCGGCCGATCTCGCCGCCGTCGGCGGTGACCGCGCTGTTCAGCGCCATGTTCTGCGGCTTGAACGGCACCACCGCGACGCCGCGCCGGGCCAGCCAGCGGCACAGCGCGGTCACCAGGGTGCTCTTGCCGGCGTCCGAGGTGGTGCCCTGGACCATCAGGGTCCGTCCGCGATCACTCATGAGCAGGCTCCTTGAAGCCGAGCAGCGCGGCATCGAGCCGGGCCCAGGCGGCCTCGTCGGCGGGCAGGCCGAGGCGCAGGCTGGCCGGCTGCTCGAACTGGCGGGTGAGGATGCCGCGCCGTGCCAGGTAGTCGTGCAACGCCGCGCAGCGTGGATCGACCAGGCGCTGGAACAGCGCGCTGCCGCCCGCCGGCGGCCAGCCGTGGCGGCGCAGCAGTTCCTCCAGGCGCTGGCTGGCGGCCAGCAGGCGCTCGCGCTGCTGGCGCTGTTGCTGGCGGTCGCGCAAGGCACTCTGGGCCACATGGCGCACCGGGCCATTGACCGTCCACGGACCGAGCTGCTCGGCCAGCGCCTGCAACAGCGGCCGTTCGCCGAGGGCGAAGCCGAGCCGCGCACCGGCCAGGCCGAAGAACTTGCCGAACGAGCGCAGCACGATCAATCCGGGCCGGTTGCTACAGGCCGCCAGGCTCGACTGCGGGGTGCAGTCCATGAACGCCTCGTCGACCAGCAGCCAGCCGCCGCGACGTTGCAGGCGGGCATGCCAGGCCAGCAGCTCGGCGGGCTCGAAGACCCGCCCGGTGGGGTTGTTCGGGTTGACCACCAGCAGCACGTCGAGGCTGTCGAGATAGGGCTCGACCTCGGCCTCGCCGATCTCCCGCACCAGGTGCCCGGCCTGGCGCCAGGCGTGGGCGTGCTCGGCATAGCACGGCGACAGGACGCCGACCCGCCCGCCCCGCCGCAACCTTGGCAGGGCCTGGATCGCCGCCTGGCTGCCGGCCAGCGGCAATACCCGTTCGGCGCCGTAGTAGAGGCAGGCGGCGGCTTCCAGGCCGTCGTCGCTCTCCGGCAGGCGGGTCCAGGCCTGCTCGGGGATCGCCGGCAGCGGAAACGGCCAGGGCGCGATGCCGGTGGACAGGTCCAGCCAGTCCGCCAGCGGAATGTCGTAGCGGCGCGCCGCCTCGCGCAACCGCCCTCCGTGTTCAAGCATGCAGCCACCCCATGGCCCAGAGTCCGGCCAGCACCAGCAGCCAGAGCAGCACGCCCTGGCGCACCAGCGCCAGGGCCCGATAGATGTCGCGGCCCTGCGGCTGCGGGCCGCTGCCGAGGAGCGGCCGCTGGTGCAGCTCGCCGTGGTAGATCGCCGCGCCGCCCAGGGACACGCCCAGCGCACCGGCGCCGGCGGCCATCACCGGGCCGGCGTTGGGGCTGTCCCATTGCGGCGCCTGCTCTCGCCAGCAGCGCAGGGCCTGGCGGGTGCCGCCGAGCAGCGCGTAGGTCAGCGCCACCAGCCGCGCCGGCAGGTAGTTGAGGATGTCGTCGATCTTCGCCGCGGCCCAGCCGAAGCGCTCGAAGCGCGCGTTGCGGTAGCCCCACATCGCGTCCAGGGTATTGCTCAGGCGATACAGCACCACCCCCGGCGCGCCGGCCACGGCGAACCAGAACAGCGCGGCGTAGACCGCGTCGCTGCCGTTCTCCAGTACCGATTCGGTGGCCGCGCGGGCGACCCCGGCCTGGTCCAGCTCGCGGGTATCGCGGCTGACCAGGTAGCCGACACGTCGCCGCGCCTCGTCCAGGTCGCCGGCGCGCAAGGCCAGCGCCACCGGTTCGGCGTGCTCGCCGAGGCTGCGCAGGCCGAGCGCGGCGTACAGCGCCAGGGCCTGGACCAGCCAGCCGAGGTAGGGAAGTTCAGCGAGCGCCCAGGCCAGCAGGGTCAGCGGCAGTACCGCGAGGACCCAGGCGGTCACCCCGTGGCTGCGCCAGCCGGCCCCGGGATCGCCCTCGCCGGCCAGGCGCGAGCGGTTGAAACGGCGCTCCAGGCGATCGGCCAGGCGGCCGAAGGCGACCAGCGGGTGCCAGCCCTGCGGCTCGCCGAAGCGCGCATCCAGCGCCACGCCGAGGATACCCAGCAGTGCGCTCATGCTCGCTCGCCCCAACGGTTCTGGTAGACCAGCTCGGCCAGCGGACGCGGTTCGCTCCAACCCTCCAGCGCCAGCATCGGCGCCGGGTAGAACTCCGCCACCGGGCCCAGGCAGAGCACCGCCACCGCCTCGCTGCCGGGCGGCAGGCCGAGCAACTCGCCCAGCGCGGCCGGATCGAACAACGATACCCAGCCCATCCCCAGGCCCTCGGCGCGACTGGCCAGCCAGAGGTTCTGGATCGCGCAGGCGAGCGACGCCAGGTCCATCTGCGGCAGGGTCCGGCGACCGAACACATGGCGCTCGCGGTCGTCCATCAGGGCGGCGACCAGCAGTTCGGCGCAATCCAGCACGCCCTCGACCTTGAGCCGCATGAACTCGTCGGAGCGCTCGCCGAGGGCTTCGGCGGTGCGTCCGCGTTCGTCCTCGACCAGCCCGTGGATGGCCCGGCGCAACGCCGGCTCGGTGATACGGATGAAGCGCCAGGGTTGCATCAGGCCGACGCTGGGCGCCTGGTGCGCGGCCTCCAGCAGCCGCGCGAGCAGCTCCGGCGCCACGCTGCCGCCGCTGAAGTGGCGCATGTCGCGGCGCTCGGCGATGGCCCGGTAGACGGCGGCGCGTTCCGTGGCGCTGAAGGCGTGGGAAGAATCGGACATGTCAGTCGGCGTCTCGCGCGGGCGCCAGCAACGCGGCGGCGGCCTGCGGGTTGGAAGGCAGGTAGAAATGGATATAGGAAGCCGTCAGCCGGCCAAGACGGAACACCGCCTCCGCCGTGTTCCGGCCGTTCGGGCAGACGCCACGGGCCAGAGGCTCGACGGCGCAGTCGAGGGTCGAGTGATGGAAGGTATGCCCGCGCAGCCGCCCTTCCGGCAGCTCGACCTCCTGCAAGGCCAGGGCGGTCAGGCGCTTCTGCAGGCGCGCCCGGCCCGGCAGCAGGCCGAGCAGTTCGCCGCGCTCGCCGTCGGCGTCTTCCAGGCAGTCGAGCAGGTAGAGCATGCCGCCGCACTCGGCCAGCAGCGGCTTGCCGGCGGCATGGTGGGCTCGGATCGCCTCGGCCATGGCGCGATTGCCCTGCAGGCGCCCCAGGTGCAGTTCGGGATAGCCGCCCGGCAGGTACAGGCTGTCCACGGCGGGCAACGCCTGGTCCTGCAGCGGCGAGAAGAACGCCAGTTCGGCGCCGAGTTCGCGCAGCAGGTCGAGATTGGCCTGGTAGAGGAAGGCGAACGAGGCATCGCGAGCCACGCCGATGCGCACGCCTTCCAGGCTGCGTTGCAGCGGCGCCGGAGCGGGCACCTCGAAGGTCACCGGCTCCGGCAGGTCGGTCTCGGCGCTGGCCCGCAAGGCGTCGGCGGCGGCGTCCAGGCGCACATCGAGATCGGCCAGTTCCTCGGCCTGGACCAGGCCCAGGTGGCGGCTCGGCAATTCGAATTCGGCCGAGCGCGGCAGACCGCCGAACCAGCGCATGCCGGGCGGCAGGCAATCGCGCAGGATGTCGCTGTGGCGCTGGCTGCCGACGCGGTTGCCGAGCACTCCGGAAAACGGCAGGTCCGGCTGGAAATGCGCCAGGCCGTAGGCCAGGGCGCCGAAGGTCTGGGCCATCGCCGCGCCGTTGATCACCCCCAGCACCGGCACGCCGAAACGCCGCGCCAGGTCTGCCGCCGAGGGGTTGCCATCGAACAGGCCCATCACCCCTTCGATGAGGATCAGGTCGGCCTCGCCGGCGGCCCGCGCCAGCAGGCGTCGCGCTTCGGCCTCGCCGACCATCCACAGGTCGAGCTGGTAGACCGGCGCGCCGGAGGCGCGGGCGAGGATCATCGGGTCGAGGAAGTCCGGTCCGCACTTGAACACCCGCACCCGTCGCCCCTGGCGCGCATGCAGGCGGGCCAGGGCGGCGGTGACGGTGGTCTTGCCCTGGCCGGAGGCCGGGGCGGCGATCAGCAGGGCCGGACAGCGTGCCTGGGTCATGGGCGAAGCGTCTCCGCGCATGGCGCCGGCATCAGAACTCCACTCCTTTCTGCGCCTTGATCCCGGCCTTGAACGCGTGCTTGACCAGGCTCATCTCGGTCACCGTGTCGGCGGCCTCGATCATCCCCGGCTGCGCGCCGCGACCGGTCACCACCACATGCTGCATGGCCGGGCGCGCCTGGATGTCGGCGAGGACCCTGTCCAGTTCCAGGTAGCCGTGCTTGAGGGCGATGTTCAGTTCGTCCAGCACCACCAGGCCAACGTCCGGGTCGGCCAGCAATTGCGCGGCGACCTTCCAGGCCGCCTCGGCCTTGGCGATGTCGCGCTGGCGGTCCTGGGTCTCCCAGGTGAAGCCCTCGCCCATTACGTGATAGCTGACTTCCTCGGGGAAACGCCGGAAGAAGGCTTCCTCGCCGGTGCTGGCGGCGCCCTTGATGAACTGCACGACACCGACCTTCATGCCATGGCCCAGGGCCCGCGCGACCATGCCGAAGGCCGAGCTGCTCTTGCCCTTGCCGTTGCCGCTATGCACCAGGAGCACGCCGCGTTCGTCGCGGGCCTGGGCGATCTTCTCGTCGACCACGGCCTTCTTGCGCTCCATCCGCTCGCGGTGGCGCTGGTCCTTCTCGGGGGATTCGTTCATCGTCGATCACTCCTTGCGGCGACGCGGCCGCGCCGTCGCCTCGTTCATTCGAAATACCCGGCCTCACAGAGCCTGGTAGCGCACGCTGAGGTAGACCGCCTGGCCAGGCTGGTTGTAGCCATACGCGGTTTCGTAGTCGGCACCGAACAGGTTGGCGATCCGGCCCTGCAGGCGCCATTCGTCGTTCAGCCGGTACTCGCTGCGCAGGTCGAGGGTGGCGTAGCCGCCCAGGCGCACCTCGTTGGCCGGGTCATCATAGCGTCGGCCTTCGGCGTGCACGCTGGCGCCCAGCGAAAGACGCTCGAAGCGCCGGTCCAGTTCCAGGTTGAACATCCGCCGCGCCCGGCGCGGCAGCTCGTTGCCGTCGTTGACGCCGCCGGAACGGTTTTGCGGGTCGAGGAAGGTCGCGTTGGCGTTCCAGTCCCAGCCCAGCCACTGGCTGCCGAGGACCAGTTCGACGCCACGGATGCGCGCTTCGTCGATGTTGAACGGCACATAAAGCCCCTGACGGGTTGTATAGGTGATCAGCGAGTCGATGTCCGTACGATAGGCATTCACCGCCCAGTGCCCCCAGTCGTGCGTACCGCTGAGGCCGACCTCCAGGCTGCGCGAAGTCTCGGCGTCCAGGTCGGGATTGCCGTAGTCGGGGAGGTAGAGTTCGTTGAAGGTCGGCGCCTTGAACGCCGTGCCGTAGCTGACGGTGAAGCGCAGCGCGTCGCTCAGCGCGTAGCCCCAGGCGGCGCTGCCGGTGTCGTGCACGCCGAACTGCTGGTTGTCGTCGCGGCGCAGGCTCAGTTGCCAATCCTGGCGACCGTACCGGCCGAGGTACTGGGCGAACCAGCCTTTGTTCAGCCGCGAGTCGACGCTGAAGGCTTCGCTGCTGCTGATCTCGTCCTTCTGCCAGTCGTAGCCGAGGGTCAGCACATGGCCTTCGGCCAGGGTCAGGTCGTTCTGCCAGGACAGGCTGTCGCGACGGGTATCGAAGCGCGAGTAGAAACGGCCATCCTGATAGGCATCGGCCTTGTCCTCGCTGCGCCCGGCCTGGAGGGTCACCAGCCAGGGATCGAACGGAGTGAAGCGGGCACGGCCGCCGACCAGGTTCTGCTCGCCGTCGGCGTTGGCATTGAAACCGGAGTTGCCGAAGACCTGGTCATAGTCGTTGTGCGACTTGGCCCTGAGCAGGGTGCCGTCGAGTTCCAGGCCATTGTCGAAGCGATAGCCGCCGCGCAGGTTGCCGGACAGGTTGCGGTAGCCGTCGCGGTCTGGCTCATAGCCCGCAGTACCGGCGCGCTTGGTATTGATCCCCGCCGTATCGAAACTGCTCACCCCGAGGCTGTACCAGCCGTTGCCGGCGCCGCCGCTGACCCCGGCGCTGCCCTCCAGGGTGTGATGGGTGCCGTAGCCGGCGGAGAAGAACGGCTTGGCGCCCTGGCCGTCGCCGCGCCGGGTGAAGATCTGGATCACCCCGCCGATGGCCTCCGAGCCGTACAGGCTGGAACGCGGCCCGCGGACCACCTCGATGCGCTCGATCAGCTCCACCGGCAAGTCCTGGAACGCGGTGAGGCCGGCGCTGGCCGAGCCGACCTTGATGCCGTCGATCAGCACCAGCACATGGTCGGACTCGGTGCCGCGCAGGAACAGCGTGGTGTTCTTGCCGAAACCGCCGTTGTTCGCCAGCGACACGCCGGGTACCTGGCGCAACAGCTCCGGCACGCTGCGCGCCTGGCTGCGCTCGATATCCTCGCGGTCGATGACGCTCACCGCCGCCAGGCTCTGGGAAGCGGTCTGGGCGGTACGGGTGGCGGTCACCACCTGGTCGGCAAGGCTGACCGGTTCGGCCAGGCTCAGGGAAGACGCGCCGCACAGCGCCACGGCTGCCGGGGTCAGGAAAACTCTGTTCATGCTCTGCGCTGCTCCGTCGCTCTCACCCGCGCGACCTGGGTTGAGGCAGACGGAGGACGAAGCGACGGCAGGAGACGTCCGACAGCGCCCTCCGCGATGCCGTGGGTGCGTCAGGCCGGTCTCCGGGCTCGCGAGCGAAGCGCTGGACGCTTCCAGCCGCGCCTTCCCATGCCGGAGCACAGTGGTCATCGAGCGGCTGTCTGATTCGCCTACCGTTGCGGGGGCAGCGCTGGCCTGGTTCCGACGGAACGCACCAGCTTCCCTGTTTCACCCCTTGCGGGGCACCTGTCGCAAGGCGCGCAGCTTAGTGGTTCGGGGCTTGCGCGGTCAATGTGGCCGGCCACCGCAGAACTAGCGCCCGGCTCCGGGGAGCGGGTCCGCGCGCAGCGCCGTCCCGGCCGGAGCATGGCTGCGGCACCACTGCCGCCAGGTAGCCTGCAACTGCACCAGCGCGGCGCCGGCCAGCTCGCCGCGTTCGCTGCCGGCCAGCGGGCTGGCGGCCAGGGCCTTGAGCAGGCGCGCGGTCGGCGGGTCGAGGGCGTGTTCACGCTCGGCCCGCGGGCCATCGCCCAGCAGCGCCAGGCGCAGGCGCCGCAGGTAGCGGTCGCGGGCCTGCGCCAGGGACGCCGGGACCTCCTCCAGGCACTGCCGCAGGTAGAGCAGCTCGTCGCCGAAGTCGAGTCCCATCAGGCCGTCCGACCAGGGCTGGCGGCGCCCCTCCGGTAAACGGTCGTAGCGCTGCGCCAGGCGGATCAGGCGATCCGCGGTGCGCCCGCCGAACCAGGCCTCGGCCTGCGCCGGCGAGCGCAGGGTGAGCCGCGCCAGGTCGCCGAGGGTGGCCTGCAGCATGCGCCGGTAATGGCGTTCGCCCGGCCGCAGGCTGACCAGGTTGAACACCAGCACGGCGAAGGCCACCCCAAGCACCGTCGACAGGGCGTTGTTGAGGAAGTGCGCGAGGTCGTAGCTCATGCTGTTGCTCGGCGCGACGTTCTTCACGAAGAAGATGCAGAACGGCGAGGCGATCCCGGCCAGGCTCGCCCGGTTCACGCACAGCGCGGCGAAGAACAGCGGTACGCCCAGGCCCAGGCAGAGCAGCGGGAAGCCGTCCACGCCGGGCAGGTAGAACAGTGCGACGAAGCCGGCCAGCGGGATCGACAGGAGGATCCCGCGAAGGAAGTTCAGGCCGGCCTGGGCCGGGTTGTCGCGGCTGGCGAAGAGACTCAGCACCACGCCGGTGATCGACACCGCGCCCAACCCGCTCGGCCAGGCGCTGGCCAGCCAGAACGCGGCCACGCAGAGGAACGCCAGGGCGCTGCGCAGGCCGAACAGCACGCCGCGCTCGATGTCCCGGTGCCAGGCGATGGCGCCCGGCGCCTGGCGGGTGGGCGCGCCATAGACCAGCGCCTCGACGCTGCGCCCGGCCGCCCTCGCCTCGCCGAGCAGGCGTTCGAGGCAGACCAGGCACAGGTGCAACTGTCCGTGCGCCGCGTCCAGCGCCAGGCGCAAGCGCTGCCGGCAGGCCTCGAACTCGGCCGGGCGGCCCGCGCGCAACAGTGCCTCGAGTTCTTCCAGCCAGGGCTGCAAGGCGTGCGCGCTGGCCGGATCGAGCAGCCTCCGCTCGCGAGCCACCTTGCGCGCCGCGCGCAGCAGGCCGAGCAGGTCGAGGCCAAGCACGCGCAAGGCCTGGGAACGGGCGCGGCCGAGCGCGCCCTCGAACCAGGCGTGGTCGCGCTGGGCGTCCGCCGCGGCGATCCGCCCCAGCGCCGCGAGCAGCTCGCCGCGTTCGTCGGCGCCGCGCAGCTCCGCCGCGGCCGCCTGCAAGCCGGCCTCCCAGGCCGCCTTGCCCTGGTTCGCCAACTGGCGTTCCAGGCGCCGCGGCCAGAGCAGCACATTCACCAGCGCCGCGCAGAGGATGCCCAGGCCGATCTCCGAGCAGCGGGCCACCGCCTGGTCGAACACCGTCGCCGGATCGGCGCTGGCCGGCAGGGCGACGATCGCCGCGGTGTAGCCGGCCAGGACGAAACCGTAGGACGCATGGTTGTGCAGCAGCGACGCGCCGGCGGTGCAGAACGCCAGCCAGAGCGCCATCAGCAGGAGGAAGGGCAGCGATGCCTGGCCATAGAGCGCGACCATGCCGATGGACACCAGCGCACCGGCGCAGGTGCCGATCAGGCGGAACATGCCCTTGGCCAGGACCATGCCGCTATAGGGCTGGCTGACCACGAACACCGTCATCAATGCCCATTGCGGCTGCTCCAGCTCCAGGCTGAAGGCCAGGTACAGGGCCAACCCGCCGGCCAGCAGGGCCTTCACCGCGAACTGCAGTTCGTGCAGGCGCGGGCACAGCAGCACCTGCACCAGGTCGGAGGAAAAGAAGGAAGGCTTGGCCATCGCGGACGCCCCGAAATACATGAGCGAGCGAATTATTAGCAAGCTAATTTTCTATTGTCCAGCCTCTCCGCGAACTTTCCGGAAGAGCGTTTCGCCCTGCGAAACATGCGCCGCCGCCCGCATCTCTCCTGCGTGGGAGGCATCACGCCAAGGGCGTCCCGCAGCAGCACGGAGGCCCACTGGAGCCGACCAACACGCCTGCGCAGAAGGCGCCAACCGGCAGCGGCAGCCGCCGAACGTTCGTATACAATATCCCGCACGTTCCCAACGCCACGCAGGTTGCCCCGCTTGCCTCTCTCCATGCTCAACGCCCCTAACCTGGGCATCGCCCCTTCGGCCTCCGAGATCATCGCCAAGCACCTGCGCGAAGCGATCATCGCCGGGCATTTCGCCGAGGACGAACCGATCCGCCAGGACGACATCGCGCAACTCTTCAATGTCAGCAAGATTCCCGTCCGCGAGGCCCTCAAGCGCCTGGAGGCGGAAGGCCTGGTGCTGTTCCAGCGCAACAAGGGCGCGGTGGTGACGCGTATTTCCGAACCGGAACTGGCGCAGATGTTCGAAGTGCGGGTGCTGCTCGAGGCGCAGGCGATCCGCCTGGCGGTGCCGAACATGGACGAGACCACCTTCGCCCGCGCCGAGGCGATCTGCGCCGACTTCGTCGGCGAAGACAACGTCGGCCGCTGGGCCGAACTCAACTGGCAACTGCACGCCTGCCTCTACGAACCGGCACAGCGGCCGTTCCTGGTCAACCTGATCCGCTCCATCCACGACAAGCTGGAACGTTACCTGCGCATGCAGATGAGCCTGTCCGAAGGCAAGCAGCGCGCCGACCAGGAACACCGCGAGATCGTCGCCGCCTGTCGCGCCGGCGATGCCGAACGGGCCGCGGCACTGATCGAGGCACATATCGTCGGGGTCTGCCGGACCCTCTACGAACACCTGCCGAACCGCCCGGCCAGCACCTGAGCCGGGCCATCCCGGCTATGCCGCTTTCGTCATCCGCCTGAGCGAAAACCCTCAAGCGCCCCGCCCCGCCGAAACGCCACCCTGTGGCGCATTCCCCGGCACAGGCGAGGGCCACCATGCAACGCATCCGCATCATCGATTCGCATACCGGCGGCGAGCCCACCCGCCTGGTCATCGGCGGCTTTCCCGATCTCGGCCAGGGCGACATGGCCGAGCGCCGGCGCCTGCTCGGCGAGCGCCACGACGCCTGGCGCGCCGCCTGCATCCTCGAGCCGCGCGGCAGCGACGTACTGGTCGGCGCCCTGCTCTGCGCACCGGTCGATCCCGAAGCCTGTGCCGGAGTGATCTTCTTCAACAACAGTGGCTACCTCGGCATGTGCGGCCACGGCACCATCGGCCTGGTCGCCTCGCTGGCACACCTCGGGCGGATCGGTCCCGGCGTGCACCGCATCGAGACACCGGTCGGCGAGGTCGAGGCGACCCTCCACGAGGACGGCTCGGTCAGCGTGCGCAACGTGCCGGCCTACCGCTACCGTCGCCAGGTCAGCGTCGAAGTGCCCGGCATCGGCCGGGTCAGCGGCGACATCGCCTGGGGCGGCAACTGGTTCTTCCTGGTCGCCGGACACGGCCAGCGCCTCGCCGGCGACAACCTCGACGCCCTCACCGCCTACACCGTCGCCGTCCAGCAGGCGCTGGACGACCAGGACATCCGCGGCGAGGACGGCGGCGCCATCGATCACATCGAACTGTTCGCCGACGACCCCCACGCCGACAGCCGCAACTTCGTGCTCTGCCCCGGCAAGGCCTACGACCGCTCGCCCTGCGGCACCGGCACCAGCGCCAAGCTGGCCTGCCTGGCCGCCGACGGCAAGCTGCTGCCCGGCCAGCCCTGGCGCCAGGCGAGCGTGATCGGCAGCCAGTTCGAGGGGCGTTACGAATGGCTCGACGGCCAGCCCGGCGGGCGTATCGTGCCGACCATCCGCGGCCGCGCCCACGTCAGCGCGGAAGCCACCCTGCTGCTGGCGGACGACGATCCGTTCGCCTGGGGCATCCGCCGGTGAACGCCGAGGTCATCGTGGTCGGCGCCGGCATCGTCGGCAGCGCCTGCGCCCATGAACTGGCGCGTCGCGGCCTCGACGTACTGGTGCTGGATAGCCGCCGCGGCGGTGCCACCGCGGTGGGCATGGGGCACCTGGTGGCGATGGACGACAACCCGGCCGAACTGGCCCTCAGCGACTACTCGATCCAGGCCTGGCGCACCTGGGCGGCGGATCTGCCGGAAGACTGCGCGTACCGCAATTGCGGCACCCTCTGGCTGGCCGCCGACGCCAGCGAACTCGCCGAGGCCGAACGCAAGCGCCAGGCGCTGCAAGCCGCCGGCGTTGCCTGCCGGATGCTTGGCGCCGCGCGCCTGTACGCCCTCGAACCGGCCCTGCGGCCGGGCCTGGCCGGCGCCCTGGAGGTGTCCGGCGACGGCATCCTCTACGCGCCCAACGCCGCGCGCTGGCTGCTCGACCAGGCCGGGCCGCGCCTGCGACGGCTGTACGCCGAAGTCAGCGAAGTGGACGGCAGCCGCCTGCGCCTGGCCGACGGCCGCTGGCTGAGCGCCGAGGCGCTGGTGCTGGCCAACGGCATCCATGCCGGCGAGCTGTGCGCGGAGCTGCCGATCCGCCCGAAGAAAGGCCACCTGCTGATCACCGACCGCTATCCCGGCACCCTCCGCCATCAACTGGTGGAACTCGGCTATGTCAGCAGCGCCCACGCCAGCAGCGGTACCTCGGTAGCCTTCAACGCCCAGCCGCGCCCCACCGGGCAGGTCTTCCTCGGCTCCTCGCGGCAGTTCGACACGCTCGACCCGCAGGTGGAAGGCCCGGTGCTGGCGCGCATGCTGCGGCGTGCCCTGGACTACCTGCCGGGGCTCGCCGGCCTCAATGCGATCCGCGCCTGGACCGGCTTCCGCGCCGCCACTCCGGACGGCCTGCCGCTGCTTGGCGAGCACCCGGCGCAGCCGGGCCTGTGGCTGGCGGTCGGCCACGAGGGCCTGGGTGTGACCACCGCGCCGGGCAGCGCGCGCCTGCTCGCCGCCCAGTTGTTCGGCGAAACGCCGCCGCTGGATGCCACGCCTTATCTGCCGCGACGCTTCCTCTTCAGCTCCGGGAGTGCCCGGCCATGATCGAACTGTTCATCGACCGGCGTCCGC
>NZ_SCND01000151.1:0-13448 GCF_005503585.1 Pseudomonas sp. 2VD | reverse complement strand
ATCAACAGGATATCCGGGTTGCCCAGCGGGTCCGGGTTCGGACAGGTGGCCAGGCGTTTTTCCACGTAGCGCACGCAGTCGTAACCGAAGTAGCCGACCAGGCCTCCATCGAAACGTGGCAAGCCGGGTACGGTGGGCACCTGGTAGCGCGCCTTGAACTCCTCGACGAAAGCCAGCGGGTCGGCGCAATCGAAGCGCTCGGTTTCCATGCCATCGATGCTGATCCGCACTTGATGGTCGTAGACCCGCAGCACCGTGCGGCACGGCAGGCCGATGATCGAATAGCGCCCCCATTTCTCGCCGCCCTGCACCGACTCCAGCAGGTAGGAGTTCGGCGCGTCGGCCAGCTTCAGGTAGATCGACAGCGGCGTGTCGAAGTCGGCAAGGGTCTCGAAGGACAGCGGGATGCGGTTGTAGCCATCGGCGGCCAGCCGCAGGAATTCTTCGCGATTCATGATCAGCCTCATCGGAGGAGAGAACGGTCAACAGGGTGCAAACGCGCGCCGGCTATCCGGCGGAGGATGATGTCAGGCGCGCCAGCGCCAACGCGCCAGGGCCTTGATGACCTTCATCCAGAGTTTGCTGACCGCCACGGCTTGATCTCGCTGGTCGGAGGGGGAAAGGGAGTCGTCCGGCAACACTATCTCAGCGGCCTGGTCGGCGCAAGGCAGCAGGTCGCGCAGGTTGTCGATGACCAGGGTGGGCGCTTCCTCGGCGATCGGCCGGCCGTGGTTGTAGCCATAGGTCAGCGCCGCACAGCGCACGCCGGCAGCTTTGGCGGCGAGCACGTCGTTGCGCGAGTCACCGACGAACAACGCATCTTCGGGCTCGATGCCAGCCATCTTCATCACGAACAGCAGCGCCGCCGGGTCGGGCTTCTGCTGCGGCAGGGTGTCGCCGCCGATGATCCAGCGAAAATAGCGACCCAGCTTCATCTCATCCAGCAGCGGAGCGACGAAGCGCTCCGGCTTGTTGGTGATCAGCGCCATTTCCACGCCGTTGCGCTTGAGCCACTTGAGGGTGTCGACGACGCCGGGGTAGACCTCGGTGAGCGCATGACTGTCGGCATAGGCCTCCATGAACAACGCCAGCGCGGCTTCGGTTTCCTCCTCACCGATGCCGTCGTGCTCGATGCTTCCGGCCAGGGCGCGACGCACCAGGACGCGTGCGCCGTTACCGATCCACTGGCGGACCTTCTCGATGCCCGCCGGCGGCCGCCCGAGGCTGGCGAGCATGCTGTCGACCGCGGCGGTGAGGTCGGGAACGGAATCGACCAGCGTGCCATCCAGGTCGAACATCACCAGACGCGGCAGGCGCGTGGCGAAGAACGGCTCCGCAGCGCTCATTACTGGTGCGCCTGGGCCAGTTCGGCATGCATGGCGCGGATGACCTCGGCGTAGTCCGGGGCGTTGAAGATGGCCGAGCCGGCGACGAAGGTATCGGCGCCCGCCGCGGCGATCTCACGGATGTTCTTGACGTTGACGCCGCCATCGATCTCCAGGCGGATCTCGCGTCCGGAGGCATCGATCAGGGCGCGTGCCTCGCGCAACTTGTCGAGGGTACCGGGGATGAATTTCTGCCCGCCGAAGCCGGGGTTGACGCTCATCAGCAGGACCATGTCGACCTTGTCCATCACGTACTTCAGCACCTCCAGCGGAGTGGCCGGGTTGAACACCAGGCCTGCCTTGCACCCGCCGTCGCGGATCAGTTGCAGGGAACGGTCGATGTGCTGGGAAGCTTCCGGATGGAAGGTGATGTAGGTGGCGCCAGCTTCAATGAAGTCGCCGATGATGCGATCCACCGGGGACACCATCAGGTGCACGTCGATCGGCGCGCTCACGCCGTACTTGCGCAGCGCCGAGCAGACCATCGGGCCGATGGTCAGGTTCGGCACGTAGTGGTTGTCCATCACGTCGAAGTGAACGATGTCGGCACCGGCGGCGAGCACCTTGTCCACGTCCTCGCCCAGGCGGGCGAAATCGGCGGAAAGGATCGACGGAGCGATGGCGAAGGGTTGCATGGCGCACCTCAAAGGGGATCACGGAAGGCGCGCATTGTAGCCGTTATCGGTTTTTGGCGGTGAAAATGACGACTTTTCGCCGCAGCAGCCGACGCCCGGACCAAGCCGGGCGCGCCCTGCGCCTCAGGCGCCGGGTTGTGCGGTACGCATCTTCTCGCTGCGCCCGCGCAGCCATTCCAGGGTCAGCAACAGCAGTACGGAGAAACCGATCAGCAAGGTCGCCGCAGCGGCAATGGTGGGGCTCAGGTTCTCGCGAATGCCGCTGAACATCTGCCGCGGCAGGGTGGCCTGCTCGGGGCCGGCGAGGAAGAGGGTCACTACCACTTCGTCGAACGAGGTGGCGAAGGCGAACAGCGCGCCGGAGATCACCCCGGGAGCGATCAGCGGCAGGGTCACCCGGAAGAAGGTGGTCAGCGGCGGCGCGCCGAGGCTGGCGGCGGCGCGCACAAGGTTGTAGTTGAACCCCTGCAGGGTTGCGGAGACGGTGATGATCACGAACGGCACGCCGAGCACTGCATGCACCACGATCAGCGACAGGTAGCTGTTGCCGAGCCCGAGCGGAGCGAAGAACAGGTAGCTGGCCACGCCGATGATCACCACCGGCACCACCATCGGCGAAATCATCAGGCTCATCACCAGTGCCTTGCCGCGGAACTCGCCGCGGGTCAAGCCGATCGCCGCCAGAGTGCCGAAGACCATCGCCAGCAGGGTCGCCGCCGGAGCGACGATCATGCTGTTGGTCAACGAGCGCATCCACTCGGCGGACTGGAAGAAGTCGGCGTACCAGCGCAGGGAGAACCCTTGCAGCGGGTAGACCAGGAAGGTACCGGAGTTGAACGACAGCGGCACGATGACCAGCACCGGCAGTACCAGGAACAGCAGTACCAGGCCGCAGAGGATGCGCAAGGAGTAGAACCACAGGCGCTCGACCGGGGACATGTAGGGACTCAGCATGACTCGCTCTCCAATGTGTTTCGTGCGGATCCCCCTCTCCCTGCCCTCCGGGCAACCTTTTTTCCGAAGGGAGAGGGGAATCGGTTGGCCTTCTCGGAAGGCCCTCTATCCCAGGCGCAGGCGGCTGGCGCCCACCAGCCAGCTGTAGACGACGTAGAGCACCAGGGTAGCGAGCAGCAGCAGGCCGCCGAGGGCGGTGGCCATGCCCCAGTTGATGGTGCTGTTGGTATAGAAGGCGACGAAGTAGCTGACCATCTGGTCGTTCGGGCTGCCCAGCAGCGCCGGGGTGATGTAGTAGCCGATGGACAGGATGAACACCAGCAGGCAACCGGCGCCGACGCCCGCGACGGTCTGTGGGAAATACACCCGCCAGAAGCTGGCGAACGGGTGGCAGCCGAGGGAAATCGCGGCGCGCATGTAGCTCGGCGAAATGCCCTTCATCACGCTGTAGATCGGCAGGATCATGAACGGCAGCATGATGTGCACCATCGCGATGTATACGCCGGTGCGGTTGAACACCAGTTGCAGCGGCTGGTCGATCAGGCCGAGCTTGAGCAGCGCGCCGTTGATCAGGCCACCCGATTGCAGCAGGACGATCCAGGCGGCGACACGCACCAGGATCGAGGTCCAGAACGGCAGCAAGACCAGGATCATCAGCAGGTTGCTCTTGCGCGTCGGCAGGTTGGCCAGCAGGTAGGCCAGCGGGTAGGCCAGCAGCAGGCAGATGACGGTGATCACCGCGCCCATCCAGAAGGTGCGGGCGAAGATGTCCAGGTAGATGGCCTGGTCCGGGGTGGCGCGCGCCACTTCGCCGAGATCGTCGATCCGGTGGTCGAGGGCTGCGAGCAGGTAATAGGGCGTATAGCTGCTGGCGTTGCGGCGGATCACCTGCCAGTAGGCGGGGTCGCCCCAGCGCTCGTCGAGCTGCTCCATGGCGTCCTTGTAGGAAGCGGGCTCGTCCTTGAACGGCAGCTTGCGCGCGGTCTTCGCCATCAGGCTGCGATAACCGGCCAGTTCCATGTTCAGGCGCTTGGAGAGATCGCCGATGGTCTGGTTGCGACGAGCCTCGGCGAGATCCTGGCTGAGCGCCTTGTAGACGGCGTCGGCCGGCAGCGACTTGCCGTCCCAGGCGGAGATGGCTTCTACCGTCAGCGGCAACGAGCGAACCACTTCCGGGTTGGACACGCTCTTGTAGAGCAGCGCGGCGATCGGCACCAGGAAGGTCAGGACCAGGAAGGCCAGCAGGGGCAGGATCAGCGCCTGGGACTTCAGGCGGTTCATCCGCTCGGCGCGCGCCAGGCGTTGCTTGAGGGTGCTGCCGGCGGCCTGGGACATGGGCACAGCTGTGGCCATAGCGAACTCCGGAAAAAAAGCGGGCCGTCGGGAGCGGCCCTGGAAAGTGTGGAACGGTAGGAGGAGCCGCCGCGCGGCGGCCCCTCCGGCCCTCACTGGAGGGTCAGGCGAGGATTACCTGGCCGCCCAGGCGTTGAAGCGCTGTTCCAGTTGTTCGCCGTAGTCGGCCCAGAAGGTTACGTCCATTGCCACCTGGTTCTGGATGTTTTCCGGAGTGGTCGGCATGTCCTTCAGCAGGGCCTTGTCCAGCAGCGGCACCGCCTGCTTGTTGGCCGGACCGTAGGCGATGTTTTCCGAGTAAGTCTTCTGCTGCTGGGGCTGCACCGAGAAGGCGATGAACTTCAGGGTCTCTTCCTGTTTCTTCGCCCCCTTCGGGATGGCCCAGGCGTCGAAATCGTAGATGCCGCCGTTCCATACCACCTTCAGGTTGCTTTCCTTCTGCACCGCGGCGATCCGGCCGTTGTAGGCAGAACTCATCACCACGTCGCCGGAAGCCAGGTACTGCGGCGGCTGGGCGCCCGCCTCCCACCACTGGATGCTCGACTTGATCTCGTCGAGCTTCTTGAAGGCGCGATCCTGGCCTTCCTTGGTGGCGAGCACGCCGTAGACGTCCTTCGGCGCCACGCCGTCGGCCATCAGGGCGAATTCGAGGGTGTACTTGGCGCCCTTGCGCAGGCCGCGCTTGCCGGGGAATTTCTTGATGTCCCAGAAGTCCGCCCAACTGGTCGGCGCGCTTTTCAGCTTGTCGGCGTTGTAGGCGAGCACCGTGGACCAGACGAAGAAACCCACGCCGCACGGTTGGATGGCGCCGGGCACGAAGTCCTCGGTCTTGCCGAACTGCGCCGGGTCGAGTTCCTCGAACAGGCCTTCGTCGCAGCCGCGCGACAGCTCCGGCGACTCCACTTCCACCAGGTCCCAGGACACGCTGTTGGTATCGACCATGGCCTTGACCTTGGCCATCTCGCCGTTGTATTCGCCGGCGACGATCCTGTTGCCGGTGGCTTTCTGGTAGGGCTCGTAGAACGCCTTGATCTGGGCGCTCTTGTTGGCCCCGCCGAAGGACACCACGGTCAGGTCCACCGCCATGGCCTGGGCCGCGCAGGCCAGGCCGGCCGCCAGGGTGGCGAACTTCAGGCTGGCCGCTTTCAGGGATTTCGACATTATTGTTCTCTCCACAGTGCAGGGTTGCTTCGGTACGGTTCGGGACTGCCGGCGCTCACGCCGCCGGCAGAGGGTCGAGCGCCCTCACATGCTCGACCTGCCAGCCCAGCGGAACCACATCACCGACGCTCAGCGTCGGGTCCAGCTCGGCGATCGGCTGCTTGACGAAGAAGTCGTCGCGGCCGCAGACCTCCAGGCGCACACGCACGTGGTCGCCCAGGTAGACGAACTCGGCCACGCGGCCGGAGAAACGGTTGGCGCAAGACTCGCTGGCACCGTTCAGGCGCACCCGCTCGGGGCGGATCGACAAGGTCACCGGCTCGCCCGGCTGGCCGACGTTGACCGCCAGCGCCTCGACCTTCTCGCCGCGCGGCAGTCCGACCACGCAGCGCTCGCCGTCGCAACTGAGAAGCTGCCCGGATAGACGGTTGTTCTCACCGATGAAGTTGGCCACGAAGGTGTTGCGCGGCTGCTCGTAGAGATTGCGCGGCGGCTCGATCTGCTGGATTTCGCCCTGGTGGAACACCGCCACCCGGTCGGACATGGTCAGCGCCTCGCCCTGGTCGTGGGTGACGTAGACCACGGTGACACCGAGGCGCTGGTGCAGATGCTTGATTTCCATCTGCATGTGCTCGCGAAGTTGCTTGTCCAGCGCTCCCAGGGGCTCGTCCATCAGCACCAGTTGCGGCTCGAAGACCAGCGCGCGGGCAAGCGCCACGCGCTGCTGCTGGCCACCGGAAAGCTGCGCCGGATAACGCCCGGCGAAGGCGTCGAGCTGGACCATCGACAACGCGCGCTTGACCCTTTCCTTCACGTCGGTCTTGCTCATGCCACGGACGCTGAGGGGAAAGGCCAGGTTCTCGGCCACGGTCATGTGGGGGAACAGCGCATAGTTCTGGAACACCATGCCGATGTCGCGCTTGTGCGGAGGGACATTGTTGATCGAGCGACCGGCCAGGAGGATTTCGCCGGCGGTGGGGGTTTCGAAACCGGCCAGCATCATCAGGCTGGTGGTCTTGCCGGACCCGGAGGGGCCGAGCAGGGTGAGGAATTCGCCCTTGCGAATGTCCAGGTTGAGATCCTTCACGATGAGGGTCTCGCCGTCGTAGCTTTTCTGCACGCCACGGAAGCTGACCAGCACATCGCCGCCTTGAGTCTCGGCCATAACCGCACCTTTGTTCGTTTTATGGATGCTGTGCGAACAGCCTAGAGAACCCGGCGCAGGACGCAAATCGGCCGGCAAGAGAGTTTTCTATCAGGGGAAAGGAAAGCTCTTTGTAGGAATCGCCCTACAAAAAAGATGCCCCCCGGAATGGGCCAGACCGCTCTGGGAAGGGGCTTTCGAGAAGGGCAAAGGTTTGCGCGCCAGCGCTCTCCGGCTGGCGCGCAACGGCCTCCTCAGCGCTTGGCCCAGTTCTGGAAACGCTGCTCCAGGGCCTCGCCGTGCTCCGCCCAGAAGGCCACGTTCATACCCACCGCGTTCTGCATGTTCTGCGGTGCGGTCGGCAGATTGGCAGCCACTTGCGGATCGAGCAGGCCTACCGCCTTGCGGTTGGCCGGGCCGTAGGCGATGTTCTCGGCGAAAGCCTTCTGCTGCTCCGGCTGGCTGGCGAAACGGATGAACTCCTCGGCCAACTGCTTCTTCCAAACCCCGACCGGCAGCGCCCAGAAGTCGAAATCGTAGACGCCGCCGCTCCAGACCATTGCCAGGCGCTGCTTCTCGGCCTGCGCCGCGGCGATCCGCCCGTTGTAGGCCGAACTCATCACCACCGTGCCATCGGCCAGGTCGCGCACAGGGTCCTGCCCGGACTTCCACCAATGGATATAGGGCTTCAGCTCGTCGAGCTTGCGGAATGCCCGCTCGACGCCGGCGGGCGTCGCCAGCGTCTGGTAGACGTCCTTCGGCGCCACGCCATCGGCCATCAGGGCGAACTCCAGGCTGTACTTGGCGCCCCAGCGCAGGCCGCGCTTGCCGGGAAACTTCTTCACGTCCCAGAAATCCGCCCAGCCCTGCGGGCTGCCCGCAACCTTGCCGGGGTTGTAGGCAAGCAGCGTGGTCCAGACGAAGATGCCGACTCCGCAGGGCTGCACCGCGCCGGGAACGAAATCCGCGGGATCGCCGACCTTCGCCATGTCCAGCTTCTCGAACAGACCTTCCTCGCAACCGCGCGCCAGCTCCGGCGCCTCGACTTCCACCACGTCCCAGGAGACGTGGCTGATCTCCACCATGCGCTTGAGCTTGGCTAGGTCGCCATTGTAGGAGCCATGCACCACGCGATTGCCGGTGGCGCTCTTGAAGGGTTTGTAGAACGCGGTTTCCTGGGCTTCCTTGTTGGCGCCGCCGAAGGAAATCACGGTCACGTATTCCGCCCAGGCGGGCGCGGTAACTCCGAGAAGGGCGCACAACAGGCCCGTCCTCATGGCTGGCAACATCGTTTCTTCTCCTTATCGTGTTGGCCGGCAAGCATCATTCCCTGCCGCGCGGAAGCCAGGTAGACAGCAGATCGCGAAAACCGGACCTGGCGCACATGCCGCGAGCAAAACCTGGGCGAACGCCCCTGTCAGAGCAGGCGGTGCTCCATCGCGTAGCGCACCAGGTCGGCTACCGAATGCGCGTTGAGCTTCTGCATCAGGCGTGCCTTGTGGGTACTGATGGTCTTGTTGCTGACCGCCAGTTGCTGGGCGATCTCGTTGACGTTGGCACCCTGCACCAACCGCTCGAACACCGAGAACTCGCGCTCGGAGAGCAGCGCATGGGGCGGACGCGAATCGGTCAGGCCGACCTCGAAGACCATCCGATCGGCAAGGTCCGGGTCGATGTAGCGTCCGCCGCCGGCGACCCTGCGGATCGCGGTGAGCAGCAATGCCGGATCGCTGTCCTTGGTGGCATAGCCGGCAGCACCTATCTTCAGGGCGCGGGCGGCCATCTGCGCCTCGTCGTGCATCGACAGCACCAGGATCGCCGGCGGCTCGTTCAGCGCGCGAATCCGCGGAATCGCCTCGAGGCCATTGACGCCGGGCATGGAGATATCCAGCAGGACCACCTCGCAAGGCGTTCCGCGCAGGGTTTCCAGCAACTGCTCGCCATTGGTGGCCTCGCCGACCACCTGCAGGTCCTTGGCCATGCCAATCAGTTGCTTGATGCCTTCCCTGACGATCGTGTGGTCTTCAGCGACCAGGACTCGGATCACCACTCTTTGCTGCCTCACGCTGTTCCGCCTTGCCGGCGGTTGTTCTTGTCACGGGCTCGCGACGCCCAGCGGAATCCTCACGCTGAGCGTGGTGCCCTCGCCGGGGGCACTGTCGATGTCCAGCGTACCGCCCATCATCAGCACCCGCTCACGCATGCCGACCAGGCCGAAGGAACTGCCACGCCCCACCGTGGCAACATCGAACCCGCGACCGTCGTCGCTGACGCTCAGGCACAGCTCGTCGCCCTCGCGCAGCAGACGCAGTTGCACAGTATGCGCCTCGGCATGCCGCATGACATTGGTCAACGCCTCCTGGAGGATGCGGAACAGGCCGATAGCCTTGGCGTCGACCAACTGCGGCGAGTTCTCCGGCACCTCCACCAGGCAGGGAATCTGCGTGCGCGCCTCGAAGCGCCGCGCCTGCCACTCCACCGCCGAGCCGATTCCGGCGTCGAGGATCGGCGGGCGCAGTGCGGTGGCCACGTCGCGCACCAGCTGGAACAACTGGGCGATCAGCTTTTTCATGTTGCCCAGGCGTTCGCGCAGGCCCTCCTGGGCATCGGCATAGGCCAGCTCGCACATCGAGGTTTCCAGCTTCAGCACCGTCAGCACCTGGCCCAGCTCATCATGGACCTCGCGGGCGATACGCGCCTTCTCCTCCTCCCGCACCGACTCCAGGTGCGCCGACAGCTCGCGGAGCTGGGCGCGCGACTCGCCGAGTTCGAGTTCGATCTGCTTGTTCGCGGTGATGTCCCAGACCACCCCGTCCCAGACCGCGCGACCATCCGCGAAACAGCGCGCCGAAGCCTTGATGTCGGCCCAGCGCAATTCGCCCTGGCGGGTGAGGATGCGGCCCTGCCAATGCCAGTCGCGATTCTCGTCGAGGGCAGCCATCTGGCTCGACCAGTAGCGCTCGCGGTCGTCGGGATGGACCAGGCCACGAATGCCGCGGCCGCTCTCGATCAGCTCGAGAGCGCTGTAGCCGACCAGCGCCTCGCTGCCCTCGCTGATATAGGCGAAGTCGGAAAACGCGCCGGCCCGCGGCCGCTCCAGGCGGAAGACCATGCCCGGCACGTTGGAGGCGATGCCCTTCATCCGCGCCTCGCTTTCCTGCAATGCCTCGCGGGCACGGCGGCGCTCGGTGACGTCGCTGAGGAACACCACCAGATACTCGGACGTGCCGAAGCGCAGGAAGCTAAGCGAGACGTCGGCCGGCAGCCAACTGCCGTCGGCGCGCAGGCAGCGGGTCTCGAAGCTGAGCGGGCCCTCCTCGCTATTGCGCGCACGACGCCAAAGATTCAACCAGCGGTCCATGTCCAGGCCGGGCTCGAAGTCGGCCAGCGGACGGTCCACGAGTTGGCCGTCGGCATGGCCGAGCATCTGTTCGGCGGCGCGGTTGGCGTAGCGTACGCGGCTGTCCCAGTTGACCCAGAGGATGCCCAGGGTGCTGTTGTCGATGGAGAACTGGGTCAGACGCAGCGCCTCCTCGGCCGCCTGGCGCAGCTCCAGGTCGCGGCGGGCGCCGTACAGCCGGGCTTCCAGCGCATGCTGCTGGCGCCGCTGGAGGAACACCGCCGCCAGCGCGCCGGCCAGCAGCAGGCCGAGGAGGATCGACAGGTTCTGCCAGAACCCCGGCGACTCGCCGAGGCGCGGATACTTGGGTTGCAACCAGCGCTCGTGCAACTGGTCCAGGGACTTGCGCGGCAGCGAGCGCAACGCCTGGTCGACCACCATCGCCAGTTCCGGCCAGTCGCGACGGGTCGCCACCCGTAGCAGCTGCGGGTAGCCGATATCGCCAACCACCGCTAGCTCGGCGAACTCCGGTTCGCGGGTCAGGCGGCTGAGTTGCGCTTCGTCGATCACCGCGTAGCGTGCCTGTCCGGCGAGCACGGCGCGCAGCACCTCGCGTTCGGAATCGGCCGACACCCATTGCAGGCCGCTATAGGTGCTGCTGAGGTAGTCGGCTACCGAACTGCCGGCCCGCACGGCAACCCGGGTATCGCGCTCCAGTTGCTCCAATTCGACGCTGCCGCTGCCATCGCGCTTCCCCACCACCAGCCGGGAAACCCGCAGGTAGGGATCGGAGAACAGCCACAAGCGCAGCCCGGCTGGGGTCTGGCTGAGGCCGGGAGCGATATCCACGCGCCCAGCGCGCAGGGCATCGTCGAGCGCCGCCTGGTCGGGATAGCCCTGCCACCGCAAGGTCACCTGCATTGCCGTGGCCAGCCAGCCCATCAGCTCCACGTTGGCCCCGGAATACTGTTGCAGGCGGCGGTCGTATTGGGCATAGGGCGCTTCGGTGACCACCCCGACGCGCAATTCCCGATGCTCCGCCAGCCAGGTCCGTAGTTCCGCCGTCAGCGGCAAGGCGACCGTCTCCTCCGCTCGCACGGGCAGGCTCAACAGCAGACAGAAGAAGAGCAGACAGCAACGACGCAACATGCCGGCGACACTCCACGGAATACACCGCAACGGAAGGAAAAGCGGGCATACCTTACCGCGAGCGCGACCGGCGAACCATGCGAAGGCTCGGCCTGACAAAGAAGTGCTCTGGGTTTAGGCTGCCTTCTGGATTGTCTATCGGGAATTTCCAATGCCGGCCTTCTCTCTACTGCCGAAGCCCTCCGCCCTGCTGCCGCTGCTATTGGCCGCCGCTTTCCTGCCGCCGGCTTTCGTTCAAGCCGAAGAGGAGGCCGCCAAGGACCAGCCGCCGGCCCCCGTGGAACGCCCGGCGGTCAGCGAGCGCAGCCAGGACGAGGCCAAGGGGCTGGAGCGCCAGTTGCCGGAGGACGGCCAGCAGATCCTCAAGGCCGGCGACGAAAGCTTCCTCACCCTCTGGTTGCCAGCCAACACCGCCGAGGCCGAAGGTGTAGTGATCCTGGTTCCCGGTGATGGCGAAAGTCCGGACTGGCCGCAAGCCATCGGCCCGCTAAGGCGCAAACTGCCGGATGCCGGCTGGCAGACCCTGAGCCTGGCCCTGCCCGACCCGCAGAGCACCGCGCCGGTTACCCGCCCTGCGGAATCCGCCGCCAGCGCCAGCGCCGACAAGGACGCCAGCGCCGCGGACAGCGCAAGCAAGCCTGACGTGAAAGGCGAAAGCGGCAACGCGCCGGCGCCGGAAAGCACCGCCGAAGCCGGCAGCGGCGAACCGGCGCAGAGCGAGGACCAGGCCCCTCCCCCAGCCATCGATCCGGTCGAGCAGCGCAAGGCGCACGCCGAACGGGTCATGGCGCGCCTGCAGGCGAGCATCGACCTGGCCCTGCAGCACGAACCGAAAAGCGTCGTCCTGCTCGGTCATGGCACGGGCGCCTATTGGGCGGCACGCTACCTGGCGGAGAAGGAGCCTGCGGAAATCCACAACCTGCTGCTGGTTGCCGCGGAGATACCGCGCGATTTTCGCCCGGCGCTGGAAGATATGGTGCCGAAGCTGAAACTGGCGACCGGCGACTTCTATTACCGCGACGCCCGCGCCGACCGCGAGGCGGCCAGGCTGCGCATGCAGGCCGGCAAGCGGCAGAAACACCCGGCCTACGTACAAATCGCGATGCAGGCGCTACCGGCCGACCCCAAGGCGGAGCAGGAGCAACTGTACCGACGAATCCGCGGCTGGCTCAGCCTTCACCTGCAGGCCGATGCGCAGAAACCTGCGGAGTGATCAGCGGAACCCCTCACGCTCTCGGACCAGGGCGTAGGCCGCCTGCAATTCACGGGTTTTCTCGGTAGCCGCACGCACGCGCTCGACGCTGGCGCCGGCTCCCGCCAGTTTGTCCGGATGGTGCTGGCTGATCAGCTTGCGATAGGCGCGTTTGATCAGCGCCGGCTCGCTTCCGGCCTCCACGCCGAGCAGCAGCAGGGCCTCACGGTAGCTATCCCGGGCGACAGCGCGCGTCCGCTTCGGCATGACCCGCGCCGACAAGCGTTCCGTTCGCTCCGCCGACCAACCCAGCCAGCGCCCCCATTGCAACACCAGTTGTCGCGCCGACTGGCTGAGCACGCCGCCAGCCCAGGCCATCCGCCAGCAGGCGAGCAATACTGCCTCCGCACGTTCGCCTTTCAGACGCGCGACCTCCTCCTGCAGATGGGCGATGCCGGCCTTGCCCTTGCCGAAGGACGCGATGGCACGCCGCTGGGCTCGCCTATCGAGCTTGCGCAACGCCATCTCCTCGCGCGCCTGGCGGATATGCATTTCCTCCACCCGCCCGCCGCTCTTGGCCAGATAGCCGAGCAACTGGAACAGCAGGTCGTCCTCATCGTTCACCGCCCGCCCGCGCAAGCGCGCCAGCAGGCCGCGCCAGGACTCCAGGCGTAACCTGCGGTCCAGCAGTTGCCCCAGCAGGCCGCCGAGCAGGGCGCCGGGGATGCTGGCCAGGGCCCAGCCGGCTCCGGCTCCGATCAGCGTAGCGGGCCAAAGCATCTCAGGCGTGCTCCGCCAGCAATCGCTCGACTTCCGCCAGGCGCTCGTGAGTACCGACGTCGACCCAGTGCCCACGATAATGTTCGCCGCTGACCCGCCCCGCGGCGATGGCCTTGCGCAATAGCGGCGCCAGCTTGAAGGCGCCCGGCTGGCAGCCCTCGAACAGCGCGGGATGCAGTACGGCGATCCCGCTGTAGGTCAGGTTGCCGCCCGCTTCGCGGGTCTCGCCCACCCGTCCGCCGGCATCCAGGTGGAAATCGCCGGCAGGATGGTGCGCCGGGTTGTCGACCAGCACCAGATGCGCCAGGTCGCCGTCGGCAAGATGCAGCCGAGAGTAGTCGAAGTCGCTCCAGAC
>NZ_SCND01000150.1:0-13458 GCF_005503585.1 Pseudomonas sp. 2VD | reverse complement strand
GGGGGATTTGCGGACACCGTGCAATGCTTTGTTACATCTGTGCGGAACGCTATATGATGGGACGCTCATCCCATGTCGCGATCCACCGCCAGAACAAGAACGAAGCCGAGACCGGCTCAGGATTTCGCCCATGCACAACAATGCCGCCGATGCGCGCTACGAACTCGCCCAGGTATCCACCTTCCTGCTGCAGACGCTGGCCGAGGTGGTCGAAGGCCATGGCGTCGATCCCGCGCGGCTGTGCCGGGGCCTGGGCTTCACCGTCGAAGACCTGCAGGACCCTACCCAGCGCATCTCCTACCGCCAGGCCGTGAGCATGATCCAGCGTGCCCTCCAGGCCCTGCCGGAGCGGGGGCTGGGGCTGTGGGTCGGACACCAGAACGTGCTCGGCACCCTTGGCCTGCTGGGCCATGTGCTGTCGCTGTGCCGTACCCTGCGCGACGCGTTCGACATCGGCGTGCGCTACCAGCACAGCTCGGGCGGGATCGTCACCTCCAGCGTCTACCAGCAGGGCGAAACCTTCTTCGTCGAGGTCGAATGCCACCTGCCCAGCAGTGAGGTGCAGGTGTTTGCCATCGAGGAGTTCTTCGCCAGCCTGCTGGTGTATGGGCGTGCCCTGGTCAGTCCGGCGTTCGAACCGCTGGGCATCGAACTCATCCATGCCGCTCCGCCCTACGCGGGCGAGTACCTGCGCCTGCTGGGCCCCCAGGTACGCTTCGGCTGCCTGCACAACCGCATGGCGATCGCCAGCCACTGGCTGGACATGCGCCTGCCCAACCACAACCTGCCGGCGTTACGCCAGGCGCTGGCCCTGCTGGAGCAGGAAAGCACCCAGGTGCACCGGAAACTCGACCTGGTCCAGGCGGTGGAACGGGCCATCGCCCGCGACCTCAGCCTGGGCAGCCAGATCGAAAGGATTTCCGCCGAACTGAACATGAGCAGCCGCACCCTGCGGCGCCGGCTGGCCGAGCACGGGCTGACCTTCGAGGCGTTGCTGGAGCAGGTGCGGCGAGGGCGGGCGATGAGCCTGCTGGGCAACCCCGGGATGTCCATCGAACGTATCACCGAGGAAGTGGGATACCGTGATATCCGCAGTTTCAGGCGCGCGTTCAAGCGTTGGACGGGAGTGAGCCCGGCGACCTTCCGCAGCGAGGGTGCCCCGCTGGAGCAGGCCTTCGCGCTGGCCGCGCGACGCTAAGGGAGAACCGCCATGGCGCGCCGGAGCGCGCCATGGCCGGGCGATCAGTGACGCTTGCGGTTGCTGATCAGGGTGCCGACGCCGCTGTCGGTGAAGATTTCCAGCAGCACGGCGTTCGGCACCCGGCCATCGATGATGTGCGCGCTGGTCACGCCGCCCTGTACCGCTTCCAGGGCGCAACGGATCTTCGGCAGCATGCCGCCGTAGATGGTGCCGTCGGCGATCAGCTCGTTGACCTGTTCGGTGGACAGCCCGGTCAGCACCTGGCCCTGCTTGTCCATCAGGCCGGCGATGTTGGTCAGCAGCATCAGTTTCTCGGCCTTCAGCGCTTCCGCCACCTTGCCGGCCACCAGGTCGGCGTTGATGTTGTAGGACTCGCCGTTGCTGCCCACGCCGATCGGCGCGATCACCGGAATGAAGTCGCCCTTGACCAGCATGTTCAGCAGCCCGACGTTGACCCCGGTGACTTCGCCCACATGGCCGATGTCGATGATCTCCGGCTTGGTCATCTCCGGGGTCTGGCGGGTCACGGTGAGCTTCTTCGCACGGATCAGCTCGGCGTCCTTGCCGGTCAGGCCGATGGCGCTGCCGCCGTGGCGGTTGATCAGGTTGACGATGTCCTTGTTCACCTGGCCGCCGAGGACCATCTCCACCACGTCCATGGTCGCCGCATCGGTGACGCGCATGCCGTCGATGAAGTGGCTCTCGATCGACAGGCGCTTGAGCAGGTCGCCGATCTGCGGGCCGCCGCCATGCACCACCACCGGGTTGATGCCGACCGCTTTCATCAGCACCACGTCGCGGGCGAAGCCGGCCTTCAGCTCCTCGCTCTCCATGGCGTTGCCGCCGTACTTGATCACCAGCGTCTTGCCGACGAAGCGGCGGATGTAGGGCAGGGCCTCGGAAAGGACCTTGGCAACCTGGGCGGCGTCATCGCGACTCAGGGTCATGGGGAGCTCCGACATGTCAGAAGGGCACGGGCAGCGAGGAATCCACTGCCTTCAGTTGGTTACGGAAGACGGTCTTGATGCGCTCCAGCTCTTCCTCGGTGTCCGCTTCGAAGCGCAGGACCAGCACGGGAGTGGTGTTGGAGGCGCGTACCAGGCCCCAGCCTTTGGGGTAGTCGACCCGCACGCCGTCGAGGGTGGTGATGTTGCCTTCGCCCCATTGGGCGTCGCGTTGCAGCGCCTCGATGATGGCGAACTTGCTGTCCTCGGTGACGGTGATGTTGATTTCCGGGGTGGAAATGTCGCTCGGGAAGGCCGAGAACACGTGCTCGCTGTCACGCTGGTCCTGGCTGAGGATTTCCAGCAGGCGGGCGGCGCTGTAGATGCCATCGTCGAAGCCGAACCAGCGCTCCTTGAAGAACACGTGGCCGCTCATCTCGCCGGCCAGCAGGGCGCCGGTTTCCTTCATCTTCCTCTTGATCAGCGAGTGGCCGGTCTTCCACATCACCGGACGGCCGCCGTAGCCGCTGATCAGGGCGATCAGGCGGCGGGTGCACTTGACGTCGAAGATGATGTCGGCCCCCGGGTTGCGCGAGACCACGTCCTTGGCGAACAGCATCAGCAGGCGGTCCGGATAGATGATGGTACCGGTATTGGTGACCACGCCGACGCGGTCGCCGTCGCCGTCGAAGGCCAGGCCCAGGTCGGCGTTCTCGGCCTTGACCTTGGCGATCAGGTCCTTCAGGTTCTCCGGCTTGCCCGGGTCCGGATGGTGGTTCGGGAAGTTGCCGTCGACCTCGCAGTACAGCGGGATCACGCTGCAGCCCAGGGCCTCGATCAGCTGCGGGGCGATCACCCCGGCCACGCCGTTGCCGCAGTCGACCACCACCTTCATCGGCTTGGCCATGGCGATGTCGTCGCGGATCTGCTTGAAGTAGCGCGGCAGGATGTCGACCTGCTCTACGCTGCCGACGCCGGATGCCAGGTCGTTTTTCTCGATGCGCTCGCGCAGGGCCTGGATCTGCTCGTTGGCCAGGGTTTCGCCGGCGACCACGATCTTGAAGCCGTTGTAGTCCGGCGGGTTGTGGCTGCCGGTCAGCATCACCCCGGACTTGCCCTCGAGCACGTTGGCCGCGTAGTACAGCACCGGGGTAGGCACCATGCCCACGTCGCTGACCTGGCAACCGCAGTCCACCAGGCCCTGGATCAGCTGCTTGACCAGTTCGGGACCGGACAGGCGGCCATCGCGGCCGACAGCGACGCACGGTTCGCCGCGGGCGAGGCTTTCCGAGCCGATGGCGCGACCGATCCAGTAGGCGGTCTCGGCGGTGAGGGTATCGCCTACCACGCCGCGGATGTCGTAGGCGCGGAAGATGCTGGCGGGCAGCGTCGGTGCTTTTGCAGTGCTCATGATGGGGGTTTGCTCCAATCCCAGGAGGTCCTGGTCTTCATCGAGAATGTCGATATCCAGAATGTCGGTGTTCTGGAACAACGGATCTGCCAATGCCGGCTCCTCGCGAGGAGGCGCTTTCGCCACCGCCACCGGCGCCACCGGCGCTGCCTTGGCAGGGCTGGGCGCGCTGGTCGGCTCCGGCTTGCGCCGCGGCTGGCGGGCCAATGCCTGGATCAGCGGGGCGAAGCCCGGCAGGCTAGGCACAGGGGGTTTGGCAGTGCGTTGCCCGCCGAGTTCCTGAAGATACTGACCGAGGGTCAGGACATCCTGGTGCAGGCGGCGCAACAGCGACGAACGGGTGAGGTAGGCGCCGAGGATGCCGCCGAGCAGGGCCAGCAGCGCCGCGAGTGCCAGCAGCAGCGGCGAGGCCTGGGTCGAGGCGACGCTGCCGGGCGTGTAGTTCAGTTTCCAGTTCGGATTGCCGCTGTCCAGCGCTTGCGCACCCTTGCCCGGCGCCGGCGTACCGCGTTGCAGCAGCACCTGGGCCGGTGCGCCGGAGAACTGCTGGACCAGTTGCACCTGGCCGGCATCGCCCGGCAAGGGCGGCAGGGCGCGCAGTAGCCGTTGCAGGTCGACCGCCAGCAGCAGCGTGCCTTGCAGGCTCTGGTCGGCGCTGCGCACCGGCGCGGCGCTGTACAGCAGCCAGCGCTGGCCGACCTTGTAGGCTTCGGCGGCGACGTTCTGGCCACTTTCCACCCGGTGCAGGATATCCAGGGCGGCGAAGCTGACCGGGCCGGGGCTGTCGTTGTCCTGGGCGGCCTGGCCGGGCGCGTTCAGGTGGGCATCGACCACGCCGTCCCAGGCCAGCAGGCTGCGCTGGGCGGCCTCGATGCGGGCGGCGTCGCCACTTTGCAGGGCTTCGAGGGCGAGGGGGCTGGCCGCGGCGGCGCGGGTGTCGGCGGCGAGTTGCTGCAAGGCCTGGCGCAAGGCGCCGGCCTGGCCTTCGGCCCAGGCCGCGTCCAACTGGCGCTGCTGCGCTTCGCCGGCGCCGCCGAAGACGCCGAACCAGAGCAGGGCGCCGGCGGCCGCCACACCCAGCAGGCTGGCGCCTATGCCGGGCAGCAGGTCCTTGCCGTCAGCGCGTTCGGACGCTGCCTTGAGCGGCTTCTTTTCCGGTTCGAGCAGGTCGCCCAACTCGTTCCCATCCTTGGCGGTGCGCTGGAAAAGCTTCATGCCGCGTCTCCTCGGCGTCTCGTCCTGTGTTCGGGGTCAGTGGCTGCCGGAATGGCCGAAGCCGCCGGCGCCGCGCTGGCTTTCGTCGAACTGCTCGACCAGCTCGAAATGCGCCTGCACCACCGGCACCAGTACCAACTGCGCGATGCGCTCGCCGACGGCGATGGTGAACGGCGACTCGCCGCGGTTCCAGCAGGACACCATCAGCTCGCCCTGGTAGTCCGAGTCGATCAGGCCGACCAGGTTGCCCAGCACGATGCCGTGCTTGTGGCCCAGGCCGGAGCGCGGCAGGACCAGGGCGGCGAGGCCGGGATCGGCGATGTAGATGGACAGGCCGGTGGGAATCAGCAGGGTCTGGCCCGGGCCGAGGACGGTGTCTTCCTTGAGCATGGCGCGCAGGTCGAGGCCGGCCGAGCCCGGCGTGGCGTACTGCGGGAGCGGGAAGTCGGAGCCCAGGCGGGGGTCGAGGATCTTGGCTTGGAGAGAGTGCATCAGTAACTCATTGCTGGTTGAGGCGGTCGGCGATGAAGGCGATCAGCTGGCGAGCGATCTTGCCCTTGCTGGTCTGGGCGAAGGTGCTCGGATGCAGGTCGCGGTCGATCACCGTGATCGCGTTCTCGTCGCTGTTGAAGCCGATCGAGGGGTTGGCCACGTCGTTGGCGACGATCAGGTCGAGGTTCTTGTCCTTCAGCTTGCGTGCAGCATAGTCCAGCAGGTTTTCGGTTTCTGCGGCGAAGCCCACGCTGAAGGGACGATCCTCGCGCTGTGCGAGGGTGGCGAGAATGTCGGGATTGCGCACCAGCTGCAAGAGCAAGCCCTCGCCGCTGGTAGGGTCTTTCTTCAGTTTGTGCGCGGCGACCACTTCCGGGCGGTAGTCGGCGACCGCCGCGGAGGCGATCAGCAGGTCGCAGGGCATCGCCGCCTCGCAGGCGGCCAGCATGTCGCGGGCGCTGACCACGTCGACGCGCTGCACCCGGTCGGGCGTCGGCAGGTGCACCGGGCCGGTGACCAGGGTCACCCGTGCGCCGGCTTCCACCGCCGCCTCGGCGAGGGCGAAGCCCATCTTTCCGGAGCTGTGGTTGGTGATGTAGCGCACCGGGTCGATGTTTTCCTGGGTCGGGCCGGCGGTAATCAGCACATGCACGCCGGTCAGCGCCTGGCGCTGGAAGCAGTCGGCGGCGCGCTGCGCCAGTTCCTCGGCTTCGAGCATGCGCCCGAGGCCGACGTCGCCGCAGGCCTGGCTGCCCGCTGCCGGACCGAACAGGTGGAAGCCGCGCTGGCGCAGCAGCTCGGCGTTGGCCTGGGTCGCGGTGTCGCGCCACATGGCCTGGTTCATCGCCGGTGCCAGGGCGATTTGCGCGTCGGTGGCCAGCACCAGGGTGGTCAGCAGGTCGTTGGCCACGCCCTGGACCAGGCGCGCCATGAGGTCGGCGGTGGCCGGTGCGATCAGCACCAGATCGGCCCAGCGGGCCAGTTCGATGTGGCCCATCGCGGCTTCCGCCGCCGGGTCCAGCAGATCGGTGTGCACCGGATGACCGGACAACGCCTGGAGGGTCAGGGGCGTGATGAACTCGCGGCCGCCCTGGGTCATCACCACTCGGACTTCAGCGCCCTGGTCGCGCAGGCGGCGGACCAGTTCGGCGCTCTTGTAGGCGGCAATGCCGCCGCCCACGCCGAGGACGATGCGTTTCCGATAGAGCCGCTGCATAGGCTTGCCTTAATAAGGAAATGGATGACATGCGCTTCGGCAAACGCGCCTCCCCAGGTCGTCTGCCGCGCAAAAAGGATGGGCTAAGATAGCACAGCGTCCGCACGGGAACAGCGGGCGGGCTCGATGGGGAAAGCGAATGAGCATCCGCGATTGGCCCGAAGCCGAACGGCCTCGGGAGAAGCTTCTGGAGCAGGGCGCGGCGGCCCTTTCCGATGCCGAGCTGTTGGCGATCTTCCTGCGCACGGGAGTGACCGGTTGCAGTGCGGTCGAGCTGTCGCGGCGGCTGTTGAGCGAGTTCGGCGGGCTGCGTGCCCTGCTCGAGGCGGACCTCGCCTCGTTCTGCGGCCATCTCGGGCTCGGCGTGGCCAAGTATGCGCAATTGCAGGCCGTGCTGGAGATGGGCCGGCGCCACCTGGCCGAGCGCCTGCGTCGCGATTCGATACTGGAGAGCCCGCAGGCGGTGCGCGACTATCTCAAGGCGCGCCTGCGCCACGAGCAGCACGAGGTGTTCGCCTGCCTGTTCCTCGACACGAGGCACCGGGTCCTGGCGTTCGAGGTGCTGTTCCAGGGCAGCATCGACGGCGCCAGCGTCTACCCGCGCCAGGTGGTCAAGCGCACCCTGGCGCACAACGCGGCGGCGCTGATCCTGACCCATAACCACCCTTCCGGCGACGCCCGTCCGAGTCTCGCCGACCGCCAGCTCACCGCGCGCCTCAAGGAAGCCCTGGCGCTCATCGATGTGCGGGTGCTCGACCACTTCATCATCGGCGACGGCGAGCCTCTGTCGCTGGCCGAATACGGTTGGCTGTGAGCGTTCGGCGAAGGGCCCAGCCCAGGCGCCGCTCGTTGCCCGCCAGCAGGCGCCGGCGGGTCAGCCCGCTGACCGGGCGGATCGCCAACCAGTAGGGGGTGAAGCGCAGGCGGCTGGCGCGATCGGGGCAGAACACCCGGGTTTCCGTGTGCAGCAGGGTAGCGCCGGCGCGTCGATCAGCCGCTGATGGCGCTCGCTGAACTGCCAATGCGGCAGGTAGAGGCGGTCGAGATCCATCGCTGGGTTCTCCCGGGCGTGGCCTTCAGCGTTTCACGGCGACCCGCGAGAAATCTTGGCGACCGAACGGATTGACCTGGTAGCCCTGCACCTCCTGGCGGGTCAGGGCGAAGGCGGTCGGGTGGGCCAGGGGCAGCCAGAGCGCCTGTTCGTGGATCAGTTTCTGCGCCTGGTGGTACAGGCCGGTGCGTTGTTCCTGGCTGCTGGCGGCCTTGCCGTCGGCAATCAGCTTGTCCAGGCCGGGGTCGCAATAGCGCGCGAAGTTGAGCCCCGACTTGACGCTGGCGCAGCTGAATTGCGGAGTGAGGAAGTTGTCCGGATCGCCGTTGTCGCCGGCCCAACCCATGAACAGCAGGTCGTGTTCGCCGTTCTTGGCGCGACGGATCAACTCGCCCCATTCGATGACGCGGATGTTGGCCTTGATCCCGGCCTCCGCCAGGTCGGCCTGGAGCAGTTGGGCGCCGAGGCTCGGGTTGGGGTTGAGCAGGCTGCCGGACGGGCGGGTCCAGATGTTCAGCTCGGGAAGCTGCTTGCCAGCCAGCAGCTTGCGCGCCTGTTCGGGGTCGTGCGGGTAGGCGGGAATATCCCTGGCATAGCTCCAGGTGTTTGGCGGATAGATGCCGGTGGCGGCACTGGCGCTGCCTTCGAATACCGCCTGCAGGTAGCTGGTGCGGTCGAAGGCCAGGTTGATCGCCTGGCGCACCTTGGGATCGTCCAGCGGCGGATGCTGGGTATTGAGGGCGACGAAGGCGGTCATGAAGGCCGGCGTCTGCTCGACCTTCAGGCTGGCGTCCTTGCGCGCGCTCTCCACGTCCAGCGGCTTCGGCGACAGGGCGATCTGGCATTCGCCGCGGCGCAACTTCTGCAGGCGCACGTTGGCGTCCGGGGTAATGGCGAAGATCAGCGCGTCGACCGCCGGCTTGCCGGCGAAGTACTCGGGGTTGGCGGCGTAGCGCACCACCGCGTCCTTCTGGAAGCGCTTGAACACGAACGGCCCGCTGCCGATCGGCGCGGTGTTGAGCTTTTCCGGGGTTCCGGCCTTCATCAACTGGTCGGCGTACTCCGCCGAATAGATGGAGGCGAAGCCCATGCTCAGCATCGGCAGGAAGGTCGCGTCGGGGTGGTCGAGAACGATCAGCACCTGGTGGTCGCCGCTTTTCTCCACCCGCTTGATCAGCTCCGGCAGTTGCATCGACTGGGCGTGCGGGAAGCCGTTCTGCGCCACCTTGTGCCAGGGATTGGCCGGATCGAGCATGCGCTGGAAGCTGAACACCACGTCGTCGGCGTCGAGCGTACGGCTCGGCTTGAAGTAGGCGGTGCTGTGGAAGTGCACGCCCTGGCGCAGGTCGAAGCGATAGCTCAGGCCGTCGTCGGACACCGACCAGCGCTCGGCCAGCGAGGGCACCACCGTCCCCTTGCCGGCGTCGAACTCGACCAGGCGATTCATCAGCACATCGGCCGAGGCGTTGGTGGTGGTCAGCGAGTTGTACTGGACCACGTCGAAGCCCTCGGGGCTGGCCTCGGTACACACACTCAAGGTGGCAGCGGCGGCGGGCTGGGCGAGCAGCAGAGGGGCGAGGAACAGGGAGAAAGCGGCGAGGCGCATGACGGGCTCCATTCGAACGGTTAACATGCCCATCCGCAGCGGTTGGGCGCAGTCATGCAAGGCCGTTGGCGACCTTGAATCGCTACCCTAGACCATGCGGCGGGCAGCGACAACGAGGCAAGGCGACGAACGGCCACGGTGCGAAGCCCGCAGCGAGGCGGGCCGCGGCTGCGCCATGGGCCTTCGCCCTTGCGGCGCGGGGCGCCTTTCTGATATAAAGCTGCGCTCTTTTCTGGGGCCACGCTCTCCTTCGTCGGGATGCAGCGGGTAAGACCCCGGTGAAACTGAGTATCGAACTTGAGTTAAAGCAGCCAACCCATGCCGGGTTGGGCATGAGGTTATAGAGGGCTGAGGCATGTCTAGAGTCTGTCAAGTAACCGGTAAGGGTCCGGTTACCGGGAATAACATTTCCCACGCACACAACAAAACCCGCCGCCGTTTCCTGCCGAACCTGCAGCACCACCGTTTCTGGGTCGAGTCCGAGAAGCGCTTCGTACGTCTGCGCGTTTCCGCCAAGGGCATGCGTATCATCGACAAGCGTGGCATCGAGGCCGTCCTGGCTGACCTGCGTGCCCGCGGCGAAAAATTCTAAGGAGCTGAATCATGCGTGAATTGATTCGTCTGGTGTCCAGCGCCGGTACCGGCCACTTCTACACCACCGACAAGAACAAGCGTACCAAGCCTGAGAAGATCGAGATCAAGAAGTACGATCCGGTCGTTCGTCAGCACGTGATCTACAAGGAAGCCAAGATCAAGTAATTGATCCGGCACCTTGCGAAAAGCCCGCCATCCGGCGGGCTTTTTCATTTCCGGCGTACGAACTCCCGGGCTGGCGCACAAAAAAGCCCGCCAGGTGGCGGGCAAGGGTAACAAGCATTCGGGATGAAGCCGGGGCTCAGGCCTTGGCTTCGAAGATCACATAGACCTTGCGACAGGCTTCGAGCACTTCCCAGGTGCCCTGGAAGCCGGCGGGGATCACGAAGCGGTCGCCGGCGCGCACGGTCTTGGCGTTGCCGTGCCGGTCGCGCAGCACCGAGACGCCCTGGATGATCTCGCAGTACTCGTGTTCGGTGTAGTTCACCGTCCACTGGCCCACGGCGCCTTCCCAGATACCGGCGTTGAACTGCCCGCAGGGGCTGCCGTAGTGGTTGCGCACGCTCTGTTTCGGGTCGCCCTTGAGGATTTTCTCCGGCGCCGGGCTGTAGTGCTCCGGAGCGCTGTTGGCCTGGGCGAAGTCGACGATCTGTTCGATGTTCATGCTGACTCTCGGTTCTTGTGGTTCTGGCCAGTTGGAGGCAGGGCGGCGCCAGCCGCCCGCCTGGATCAGACGCTGGCGCGGATGGCCTGGGCCAGGCGCTCGACGATCTGGTCGATGTGGGGCTTGTCGATGATCAGCGGCGGCGACATGGCGATGATGTCGCCGGTCACCCGGACCATCAGGTCGTGCTCCCAGAAGCAGCGCTCGAAGACGTCGTAGCCGCGCTTGCCGGGGCCGTCCGCGTGCGGCGCCAGTTGCACGCCGCCGACCAGGCCGACGGCGCGGATGTCGACCACGTTGGGCAGGTCGCGCAGGCTGAACAGCGCGTCCTGCCAGTAGCCTTCCAGTTCGACGGCCCGCTGGAACAGGTCGTCGCGACGGTAGATGTCCAGGGTCGCCAGGGCGGCGGCGCAGGCTACCGGGTGGCCGGAATAGGTATAGCCGTGGAAGAACTCGATGGCGCCCTGCGGGCCTTGCATGAAGGCGGCGTGGATCTTCTCGTCGACGAATACGGCGCCCATCGGGATGCTGCCGTTGGTCAGCCCCTTGGCGCAGGTCAGCAGGTCCGGGACGACGCCCCAGCGCTGCGCGGCGAAGGCTTCGCCGACGCGGCCGAAACCGGTGATCACTTCGTCGAAGATCAGCAGGATGCCATGCTTGCGGGTGATCTCGCGCAGCCGCTGAAGGTAGCCCTTGGGCGGCAGCACCACGCCGGCCGAGCCGGACATCGGCTCGACGATCACCGCGGCGATATTCTCGGCGCCGTGCAGGGTCACCAGGCGTTCCAGCTCCTCGGCCTTTTCCGCGCCATGCTCGGGCAGGCCGACGGTGAAGGCGTTGCGGGCGACGTCCAGGGTGTGCGGCAGGTGGTCGACCCCCGGCAGCAGGTTGGCGGAGAAGGCCTTGCGGTTGTTGACCATGCCGCCTACCGACAGGCCGCCGAAGCCGACCCCGTGGTAGCCCAGTTCGCGGCCGATCAGGCGGGTGCGGGTGCCCTGGCCGATGGCGCGCTGGTAGGCAAGGGCGATCTTCAGCGCGGTGTCCGCCGATTCCGAGCCGGAGTTGGTGAAGAACACTTTGTTCAGGCCCGGCGGGGCGATTTCCGCCAGCCGCGCGGCGAGTTCGAACGGCAGCGGGTGACCCATCTGGAACGGCGGGGCGTAGTCGAGGGTGGCGATCTGCCGGGCCACCGCTTCGCTGATCTCGCGCCGGCCGTGGCCGGCATTGCAGCACCAGAGGCCGGCGGTGCCGTCGAGGATGCGGCGCCCGCCCTGGGCGATATAGTGGATGCCTTCGGCGCTTTCCAGCAGGCGCGGCCGCGCCTTGAACTGGCGGTTGGCGGTGAAGGGCATCCAGAAGTTGTCGAGGCTGCTCGACTGCGGCTCGTTATTCATTGTCATAGGGCCACCCAGGTTGCACGCGAGGGATGAAGACGCTAGTCCGGGCGAGTCTATGTTTAAAATAATGAACGTGACAAGGGAGTTAGAGGGGTTCCTGTCAAATATATTGAAAACAGGCGCTGCTCTGGTTTAGGGTGGCGGACACCACGGGCCGCGCGCCCGCCTTGCAGAATCTGACAGCGCGCCTGTCTCCCAGGCGCCCAGAACACCAATAAGAGGACACGTTGTCATGACCACCCTGACCCGCGCCGACTGGGAAGCCCGCGCCAAAGACCTGAAGATCGAAGGCCGCGCCTTCGTCAACGGCGAATACAGCAACGCCGCCTCCGGCGAGACCTTCGATTGCCTGAGCCCGGTGGATGGCCGCTTCCTGGCCAAGGTCGCCAGTTGCGACCTGGCCGATGCCGAGCAGGCGGTTAAGGTCGCTCGCAATGCCTTCGATTCCGGCGCCTGGTCGCGCCTGGCGCCGGCCAAGCGCAAGCAGACGATGATCCGCTTCGCCGATCTGCTGCTGGAGAACGCCGAGGAGCTGGCCCTGCTGGAAACCCTGGACATGGGCAAGCCGATCAGCGACTCGCTGCACATCGATGTCGCCAGCGCCGCCAACAGCCTGCGCTGGAGCGCCGAGGCGATCGACAAGATCTATGACGAAGTCGCCGCCACTCCCCATGCCGAGCTGGGCCTGGTGACCCGCGAGCCGGTCGGCGTGGTCGCTGCCATCGTGCCGTGGAACTTCCCGCTGCTGATGTCCTGCTGGAAACTCGGTCCGGCCCTGGCCACCGGCAACTCGGTGATCCTCAAGCCCTCCGAGAAGTCGCCGCTGACCGCCATCCGCATCGCCCAGCTGGCCGTCGAGGCCGGCATTCCGAAAGGCGTGTTCAACGTGCTGCCGGGCTACGGCCACACGGTAGGCAAGGCGCTGGCACTGCACATGGATGTCGACACCCTGGTGTTCACCGGTTCGACCAAGATCGCCAAGCAACTGATGGTCTATGCCGGCGAGTCGAACATGAAACGCGTCTGGCTGGAGGCCGGCGGCAAGAGCCCGAACATCGTCTTCGCCGACGCCCCGGACCTGAAGGCCGCCGCCGAAGCCGCTGCCGGCGCCATCGCCTTCAACCAGGGCGAAGTCTGCACCGCCGGTTCGCGCCTGCTGGTGGAGCGCTCCATCAAGGACAAGTTCCTGCCCCTGGTGATCGAGGCCCTCAAGGGCTGGAAGCCGGGTAACCCGCTGGATCCGGAAACCAACGTCGGCGCGCTGGTGGACACCCAGCAGATGAACACCGTGCTGTCCTACATCGAGGCCGGTCACAACGACGGTGCCAAGCTGGTTGCCGGCGGCAAGCGGACCCTGGAAGAAACCGGCGGCACCTACGTCGAGCCGACCATCTTCGACGGCGTGACCAATGCAATGAAGATCGCCCGTGAGGAAATCTTCGGCCCGGTGCTCTCGGTGATCGAGTTCGAGGATGCCGAGGAGGCCGTGCGCATCGCCAACGACACGCCCTATGGGCTGGCGGCGGCGGTCTGGACCAGCAACCTGTCCAAGGCGCACCTGACTGCCAAGGCCCTGCGCGCCGGCAGCGTCTGGGTCAACCAGTACGACGGTGGCGACATGACCGCTCCGTTCGGCGGCTTCAAGCAGTCGGGCAACGGTCGCGACA
>NZ_SCND01000014.1:0-37638 GCF_005503585.1 Pseudomonas sp. 2VD | reverse complement strand
GTACCGGCGTTGTGCCTGGAGCGCGTGGTCTCGCGCGACGCCGGGCGGGTGCACGCCGACCTGCCCGAAGCCCGGATCAGCGCCGACCCGGATGAGGCCATCGAGGCCGCCGACATCGACCTGGTGGTCATCGCCTCGCCCAACGCCACCCACGCCAGCCTCGCCGAACGGGCCTTGCGCGCCGGCAAGCACGTGGTGGTGGACAAGCCGTTCACCGTCACCCTGGCCGAAGCCCGGCGCCTCGCCGACCTCGCCCGCGAACGGCCTGGGCAGGTCCTCTCGGTGTTCCAGAACCGGCGCTTCGACAGCGACTTCCTCGCCGTGGAGGCCGCCCTGCAGGCCGGCAGCATCGGCCCGGTGCGCTACTTCGAATCGGCCATCGAGCGCTTCCGTCCGCAGGTCCGCGACCGCTGGCGCGAACACGACCTGCCCGGCTCCGGGCTGTGGTTCGACCTCGGCCCGCACCTGCTCGACCAGGCACTGTGCCTGTTCGGCATACCGCAGCGTATGCACGGACACCTGCGCCGGCTGCGCGAGGGCGCGCTGACCGACGACTGGTTCGAGGTCCTGCTCGACTATCCGCACTGCCAGGTGGCGCTGCGCGCCAGCATGCTCGCTGCCAATCCGGCGCCACGCTTCAATGTGCACGGCGACCACGGCAGCCTGCTCAAGGCCGGCGCCGACATCCAGGAAGCGCAACTGCTGCAGGGACTGCACCCCGGTTCCGCCGGCTGGGGCCGCGATCCCGACCTGTTGCAGCATATCGACGGCCAGGGCCTGCGCCAGTCGCTGGTCACCCCGGCTGGCGACCAGAGCCGCTACTACCAGGCGCTGGCCGCCGCCATCCGCGGTCAGTCGCGCAACCCGGTGTCGGCGCAACAGGCCTGCGCGCTGATGGCCCTGCTGGAGTTGGCACGACGCTCCGCCGAGGAAGGCCGGAGCCTGCCGGTGGAGCTGCGCGACGAGGAACGCCAAGCCTGGAACTGAGGCCCGGCAGTCCGGCGGAAACCGCGAGGGGATCGTAAGGCGTTAAAAAACAAAAAAAATTTCTTCGCCGGTGTTGACACTGCCGCGCTAAACCCGTTTAATTGCGCCCCGTTGCCCAGGTAGCTCAGTTGGTAGAGCAGGGGATTGAAAATCCCCGTGTCGGCGGTTCGATTCCGTCCCTGGGCACCATGAACACGACGAAAAGGCTCACCTCCGGGTGGGCCTTTTTGCTTTCCGCCGTTCGCCTAGACGTGCTGCCCGCCGTTGACGTGGATTTCCGCGCCATTCACGTAGGATGCGCCGCTGGTGCAGAGGAAGTAGATCAGCGAAGCGATCTCCTCCGGCCGGCCGAGGCGGTGCAGCGGGATGCTGCGCTCGACGATCTCCTCGGTGCCCGGCGACAGGATCGAGGTGTCGATCTCCCCCGGCGCGATGGCGTTCACCCGCACCCCATGCGGGCCGAAGTCGTGGGCCATCTCGCGGGTCAGCGCGGACAACGCCGCCTTGGAAGTTGCGTAGGCCACCCCGGCGAACGGATGCACCTTCGAGCCGGCGATGGAGGTCACGTTTATCACCGTTCCCTGCGCCGCCTTCAGCTCGGCGAACAGGCCGCGCGCCAGCAGCGCGGTGGAGAACAGGTTGACGTTGAACACCCGCAGCCAGGTGGCGTAGTCGGTTTCCAGCACACCGAGGCGCTCGCCGCCTTCGCCCTTGGGCGAGATGCCGGCATTGTCCACCAGCGCGTGGAGCCGGCCGTCGCCGAGCTTCTCGCGGATCAGTTCCAGGCTGGCCTCGACGCCGGGAATGTCCTCCAGGTCCAGGTGGATGTGGTTTTCCTCGCCGTCCGCCCAGGGACATTCGCTGGCCCAGCTCTGCCGCGACGCGGTGAACACCCGCCAACCCGCGGCATTGAAGTACTTCACCGTGGCATGCCCGATACCGCGGCTCGCCCCGGTCAGCAACAGGGTCTTTCTCTCCGCCATACGCCCTCCGTGAAGGCCTGCTGGAATGAACGCGACTCGCACAGCCTACAAGGAATGACGAATCGCCGCGGCGGATCTTTCGCCCATCCCGGCGAACGGCCGAGCGTGAGCCAGGCAGTGCCGATAGACTAGGCGGACCTTGTCCGGACCCCCGATCGATGCTGAAGAAAAGCTTCAACTCCCTGCTCACCACCTGGCTCGCCGGCCTGCTGGTGATGCTGCCGCTGGTACTCACCGTAGCCTTGCTGGCCTGGGTGGTCAGCTTGCTGAACCGCTTCGTCGGTCCATCCAGCCTGATCGGTCGCGGCTTCGCCGCCATCGGCCAGCCGCTCGCCGGCGATTCGCCACTGGCCTACCTGCTCGGTACCGCGCTACTGCTGGTAGCCATCTACCTGCTTGGCCTCGGCGTACAGCTAGGCCTGAAGCGGCCGCTGGCCAACCTGTTCGACCTGACCCTGCGGCGCACCCCGCTGATCGGCAACCTGTACAACCTGGCCGACCGTTTCGTCGGCCTGCTGGACAAGAAGCAGGACGCCGACATCGCCGCGATGAGTCCGGTGTGGTGTTTCTTCGGCGGCGACGGCGCCGCCGTGCTGGCGCTGATGCCCAACCCCGAAGCGGTGGAACTGGACGGCCGCGCGCACTACGCGATCCTGGTGCCGACCGCGCCGATCCCGGTGGGCGGCGGCCTGCTCTACGTTCCGGTGGAATGGGTGAAACCGGCACAGATCGGCATGGACACCTTCACCAGCATCTATGTGTCGATGGGCATCACCCCACCGCCGCCGCTGGCCGCCGCCAAGGTGCTGGCGGAGCCGCGCGCGGAGCAGCCGCCGGCGGCTCCATAGGCGGTCCTGCGTGCCCGGGAACGGGGCGCGCACCGACCTCCAGGCTCTGCTTCAGGTCAGGGTTCGCCAGGAGTTTTCTTCGAAAGCCGACAGTTTTGTTCCTACGCGACAGCGCACTGCAGCGATGCGACAAGATGCCGCCAACCCCGCTCCAGAGGCACGCAGCCTGCTTGGCTCCGGTTGAAGCGCTGTGCTAGCTTGCCTTCGCCAGGAAGGCCCTTCCAATCCGAATAACAAGAGGAAAATCCATGGCCGAGGCCACCCCCGCACTGGAAATCCGTAACCTGCACAAGCGCTACGGCGACCTCGAAGTGCTCAAGGGCATCTCCCTCACCGCCCGCGACGGCGACGTGATCTCCATCCTCGGATCGTCCGGCTCGGGCAAATCCACCTTCCTGCGCTGCATCAACCTGCTGGAGAATCCGCACCAGGGCCAGATCCTGGTCTCCGGCGAAGAGCTGCGCCTGAAGAAGAGCAAGAACGGCGACCTGGTCGCCGCCGACAGCCAGCAGATCAACCGGCTGCGCAGCGAACTCGGTTTCGTCTTCCAGAATTTCAACCTGTGGCCGCACATGAGCATCCTCGACAACGTGATCGAGGCGCCACGTCGCGTACTGGGCAAGAGCAAGGCCGAAGCGATCGAGATCGCCGAGGGCCTGCTGGCCAAGGTCGGTATCGCCGACAAGCGCCACAGCTATCCCGCGCAACTTTCCGGCGGCCAGCAGCAACGCGCGGCCATCGCCCGGACCCTGGCCATGCAACCCAAGGTGATCCTGTTCGACGAGCCCACCTCGGCGCTCGACCCGGAAATGGTACAGGAAGTGCTTAACGTGATCCGTGCGCTCGCCGAAGAGGGCCGGACCATGCTGCTGGTCACCCACGAAATGAGCTTCGCCCGCCAGGTTTCCAGCGAGGTGGTATTCCTCCACCAGGGCCTGGTAGAAGAGCAGGGAACGCCGCAACAGGTTTTCGAAAACCCCCAGTCGGCGCGCTGCAAACAGTTCATGTCCAGCCACCGCTAACGGAGCAACACCGCATGAAGAACTATAAGAAGATCCTGCTGGCCGCCGCTGCAACCCTGGCCTTCGCCCTCGACGCCAGCGCCGCCGACAAGCTGCGCATCGGCACCGAAGGCGCCTACCCGCCCTTCAACGGCATCGATGCCAGCGGCCAGGCGGTCGGCTTCGACCTCGACATCGGCAAGGCGCTGTGCGCCAAGATGAAGACCGAGTGCGAGGTGGTGACCTCCGACTGGGACGGCATCATCCCGGCGTTGAACGCCAAGAAGTTCGACTTCATCGTCGCGTCCATGTCGATCACCGACGAGCGCAAGCAGGCAGTCGACTTCACCGATCCCTACTACACCAACAAGCTGCAGTTCGTCGCGCCGAAGAGCGTCGACTTCAAGACCGACAAGGACTCCCTGAAGGGCAAGGTGATCGGCGCCCAGCGCGCCACCATCGCCGGCACCTGGCTGGAAGACAACATGGCCGACGTGGTCACCATCAAGCTCTACGACACCCAGGAGAACGCCTACCTCGACCTCTCCTCGGGGCGCCTGGACGGCGTGCTGGCCGACAAGTTCGTGCAGTACGACTGGCTGAAGAGCGACGCCGGCAAGGAGTTCGAGTTCAAGGGCGAACCGGTGTTCGACAACGACAAGATCGGTATCGCCGTGCGCAAGGGCGACCCGCTGCGCGAGAAGCTCAACGCCGCGCTGAAGGAAATCGTCGCCGACGGTACCTACAAGAAGATCAACGACAAGTACTTCCCCTTCAGCATCTATTGATGCCAAGCCAGGCCACCGCCGGGCGCGTCCCGGCGGTGGCCGCCTTCAGGCCTGACTTCTCATGATTCTCGACCTGCATGGGTTCGGCGACCAACTGCTCGCCGGTACCTGGATGACCCTCAAGCTGTCGCTGGCGGCGGTCTGCGTGGGGCTGTTGCTCGGCCTCCTCGGCGCCATCGCGAAGACTTCGAAGTACGCGGCCCTGCGCTTCCTCGGCGGCACCTACACCACCATCGTCCGTGGCGTGCCGGAAACGCTCTGGGTACTGATGATCTATTTCGGCACGGTGAGCGGCCTGAACGCCCTCGGCGACCTTTTCGGCAAGCCGGACCTGGCACTCTCGCCGTTCGCCGCCGGCACCCTGGCCCTCGGCCTGTGCTTCGGCGCCTACGCCACCGAGGTGTTCCGCGGCGCGCTGTTGTCCATTCCGCGCGGCCATCGCGAGGCCGGCCAGGCGCTCGGCCTGTCGCCCGGACGGATCTTCTGGCGCATCGTCCTGCCGCAGATCTGGCGGGTCGCCCTGCCCGGCCTCGGCAACCTGTACCTGATCCTGCTGAAGGACACCGCGCTGGTGTCGCTGATCACCCTCGACGAGATCATGCGCAAGGCGCAGGTCGCCTCCAACGCGACCAAGGAACCCTTCACCTTCTACATGACCGCGGCCGCCATCTACCTGAGCCTCACGGTCGTCATCATGGTCGCCCTGCACTTCCTCGAACGTCGCGCCGGCCGTGGTTTCGTGAGGAACGAGCTATGAGCGAGTGGGAGCTGATCCTCAAGTGGATGCCGAAGATGCTCCAGGGCGCGGCGCTGACCCTGGAGCTGCTGGCGATCGCGGTGGTCGCCGGGCTCGCCCTGGCCCTGCCGCTGGGCATCGCCCGCGCCTCGCGGCACTGGTACGTGCGCGCGGTGCCGTACGCCTACATCTTCTTCTTCCGCGGCACGCCGCTGCTGCTGCAACTGTTCATCGTCTACTACGGCCTGGCGCAGTTCGAGGAAGTGCGCAAGAGCGCCTTCTGGCCCTACCTGCGCGATCCGTACTGGTGCGCGCTGCTGACCATGACCCTGCACACCGCCGCCTATATCGCCGAGATCCTCCGCGGCGCGATCCACTCGGTGCCGGTCGGCGAGGTGGAGGCCGCCCGCGCCCTCGGCATGTCGCGGCGCCAGGCGCTCTGGCACATCATCCTGCCGCGCGCGGTGCGCATCGGCCTGCCGGCCTACAGCAACGAAGTGATCCTGATGCTCAAGGCCAGCGCGGTGGTCTACACCGTGACCCTGTTCGACATCATGGGCATGGCCCGGACCATCATCGCCCGCACCTACGAATCGATGCTGTTCTTCTGCCTGGCCGGCGCGCTGTACCTGGTGATCACCATCGTGCTGACGCGGATCTTCCGCCTGATCGAACGCTGGTTGCGGGTCGACGCCACCCAGGGCCGCTGAGCGGGCGCTTTCCGATGCCTGCGGGGCGGCTATAATCGCCGCCCCGTTTTCCCGCTGCCGCTCGCATCGTGTCCGAAACCTTCCCGTTCCTCACTGGCGACGCCCTGTCGCAGCGCTTCCTCGCGCTGGACGCGTTCCTCCTCGAACACCAGCGGCTCTGGCGACCCCGCCCGTTCAGCGAACCGACCCTGGCATGGGAAGCCGAACACGCCGAGCTGGCGTCCTGGCTGCGCGGGCGCAGCCTCGAACAGGCCGACGCGGAGCACAACCAGCCCACCCGCCTGGCCGCGCCCGCGCCTTATCCGCAGCTCGCCGCCCAGGCCGCAGCGCTGGGCGCGGTCGGCGAACTGCCATTGGCGGAACGCCCGCAGGCACCGAACCGCTTCAATGTCGACGTACCGGGACGCAAGTGGCAGCAGATCGGCCTGTTCGCCGGGCGCCTGCAGTTCGCCCGGCCGGTCGTCCACTGGCTCGACTGGTGCTCCGGCAAGGGCCATCTGGGCCGCCTGCTGGCCCATGCGGGGCAACCGCTGACCTGCCTCGAACACGATCCCGCGCTGGTCGCCGACGGACAGCGCCTGAGCGACCGCCTGGGGCTCTCCGCCCACCACCTCCGCCAGGATGTGCTGGCCGTGGACTGCGCCGAGCGCCTGCTTCCCGGGCATACGCCAGTGGCCCTGCACGCTTGCGGCGAACTGCACCTGCGCCTGCTGCGCCTGGCCAGCCAGGCCGGCTGTCGCCAACTGGCGGTGGCGCCATGCTGCTACAACCGCATTCCGGGGCCTTTCTACCAGCCACTCTCGCAAGCAGCAGGCCGATCGCTGCTCGCGCTATCGCTCGACGACCTGCGCCTGCCCCTGAGCGAGACAGTCACCGCCAGCCAACGGGTCCGTCGCCAGCGCGACCAGTCGATGGCCCGGCGCCTGGGTTTCGACCTGCTGCAGCGCGAGCTACGCGGAATCGACCAGTACCTCAGTGTGCCTTCCCTTCCGGTGGCCTGGCTGGAACGTCCATACGCCGACTACTGTCGCGAACTCGCCGCCCTCAAGGGACTTCCCGAACCGGCCGCGCGCGACTGGCAGGCGCTGGAAGCGGCCGGCTGGAAGCGCCTGGCGATGGTTCGCAACCTGGAACTGGTGCGCGCCCTGTTCCGCCGCCCGCTGGAACTCTGGCTGCTGCTGGACCGCTGCCTGTATCTGGTCGAACAGGGCTATAGCGTCCGCCTGGGCGAGTTCTGTCCGACCTCCCTGTCTCCGCGAAACCTGCTGATCCTTGCGGAGCGCAGCTGATACGGGTGTTCCGGATGGTTGCCCACACAACCTGTGGATAAGTCTGGTGACAAGTTCTGGGAAACATCTGCCGAGGGGCCCGTATCCAGGGGCGGGCAATGCTGTTCAAAAAATGAACAGAAAAAATAAAATCCATATAAAACAATATCTTGATAACAACCGAAATAACCGCAGCGACTCTTAGAGCGTTTCCTTCCTATCCCTTGCCCGCTTGTGCATAAGCCTGGCTTTCCGGTTAATCCGAAAGTGGACTTCGGCACCGGCAATAGTTGCAAAACGGCATCGCATGACGTTCGAAGGAACGGATTGTTCTTTTATTGCAACGGTTGACCTCTTGTTAATCGCTGCCTAGGCAGTATTATTTTGAAACACTTTCCCTGCCTAGACAGCGATCCCCCATGGGCCACTACAGCGCTTCCGACTTTCCCTTCAAGGGCTCCATTGGCCAGCTCATCGGCGTCAGTGCCGCGACCAAGGACCGCATCCTCGAGAAGCACCTAGCCGCGCTGGACATAACCGCCGCCCAGTTCAAGGTGCTGATCTTCGTCGGTCTCAACCGTGCCAACAGTCCGGTCGAACTGTGTCGCGAGCTGTCGGTGGACAGCGGCTCGATGACTCGCATGCTGGCGCGCCTGGAGAAAAAAGGGCTGCTGCTGCGTGGTCGCTGTCCCGAAGACCGCCGTTGCCTGCGCCTGGATCTCAGCGAAGCGGGACGGAAGGTCCAGGAGCAGCTTCCTCTGATCGCCTCGGCGGCGATGAACGAGCTGGTCGCCTGCCTGAGCACGGAAGAATTGCAGACGCTGACCCATCTGCTGACCAAGGTTCTGCTACACGCCGGCTGCCCGCGGGCCAGCCTGCAGGAGTCCTGATCCATGCCGTTCCCTCCTCTCCATCTCTGGCCGCAGCGATTGGTGCTGGCCTCGGCGATACTGCTGGCCGCCGGCTGCGTCACTTCCGAAGGCCTGGAACCGAACGCCCGACTGCAACCGGCAGGCGCCCTCCAGGCGGGCAGGAGCCTGGACGGCGTAGCCCTTTCGCCAGCGGCCTGGCCGCGCCAGGACTGGTGGACCGGGCTCGGCGACCGGCAGCTCGACCAACTGATCGGCGAAGCCCTGCAAGGCACCCCCGACCTGCAGATCGCCGAGGCGCGTGCGCGCCAGGCGGCGGCAACGGCCCAGGCGCAAGATGCCGCGCGCCAGCCGACGCTGGACGCCAAGGCCAGCTACTCCGGCATCCGCGCGCCGACCAGCGTGGCCCCGGCACCACTCGGCGGCCGCTATTCGGCGATCAAGTACCTGTCGCTCGGCTTCAACTACGACTTCGACCTCTGGGGCGGCGAGCGCGCCGCCTGGGAAGCCGCCCTCGGCCAGGCCAATGCCGCCCGGATCGACAGCCAGGCCGCGCGCATCGGCCTCTCGGCAAGCATCGCCCGCGCCTACAGCGACCTCGCCCACGCCTTTACCGTGCGCGATCTCGCCGAGGAAGAACTGAAGCGCTCGCAGCGCATGACCGAGCTGAGCCAGAAGCGCATGAGCGCCGGGCTCGACAGCAAGGTCCAGCTGCAACAGACGCAGACCCAGCTGGCTACCGCCCGCCAGCAGCTCAGCGCCGCCGAGCAGGACATCGCCAGCGCCCGCATCGCCCTCGCCGTGCTGCTGGGCAAGGGGCCCGATCGCGGTCTCGAACTGCAGCGCCCGCAACCGCTGAACCCGGCCAGCCTGAGCCTGCCCTCGGTGCTCCCGGCGGAACTGCTCGGCCGCCGCGCCGACATCGTTGCCGCGCGCTGGCGGGTCGAGGCGGCGCGCCGCAACATCGACTCGGCGAAGACCGAGTTCTATCCCAACCTCAATCTCGGCGCGATGGCCGGCCTCGCCGCCCTGCACACCAGCGACGTGTTGCAGGCGCCGAGCCGCTTCTTCCAGGTGGCGCCGGCGATCTCCCTGCCGATCTTCGACGGTGGCCGCCGCCGCGCCAACCTGGCCGAACGCGACGCCGACTACGACCTGGCCGTCGGCCAGTACAACAAGACGCTGGTCCAGGCCCTCGGCGAGGTCAGCGACGACCTCGGCAAGTTGCGCTCCCTGGAGCAGCAGGTGATCGACCAGCGCCAGGCCCGCAATATCGCCAGGTCCAACTTCGACCTGGCCATGCGTCGCTACGGCGAAGGCGTCGGCAGCTACCTCGACGCCCTCAGCGTGCAACAGCAACTGCTGGTCGCCGAACGCCAGCTGGCCAGCCTGGAGAGCCAGCAGATCGATCTTTCCGTCCAGCTGGTCCAGGCCCTGGGCGGCGGTTTCCAACCCGATTCCCGCTCCGCTGCGCTCGCTACCGCGAAAGCGCCGGCAGAATGAACGAGGCACCCACCATGACTACCGCCAACAGCGAAACCCCCGCCGGCAACCCGAAGCGCAAGCGCTGGTTGCTGATCCTGCTCGCCGTGATCGTCCTCGCCACCCTGGCCAGCGTGGCCTGGGAGTTCTTCTACGGCCGCTGGCACGAGGACACCGACGACGCCTACATCAACGGCAACGTGGTACAGATCACCCCGCAGATCGTCGGCACCGTGGTCAGCATCGGCGCCGACGACGGCGACCTGGTGCGCAAGGGCCAGGAACTGGTCAGGTTCGATCCCAGCGACGCCGACATCGCCCTCCAGCGCGCCGAGGCCAACCTGGCCCACACCGTGCGCCAGGTACGCGGGCTGTTCAGCAACGTCGACGGCTATCGCGCCGAGGTCGCCACCCGCAAGGTCGCGCTGGCCAAGGCCGAGGCCGACTACAAGCGGCGCAAGAACCTCGCCGACGACGGCGCCATTTCCCAGGAGGAACTGGCCCACGCCCGCGACGCCCTGGACAGCGCGAAAGCCTCGCTGACCAGCTCGGAACAGCAGTTGAACACCAATCGAGCGCTGGTCGACGACACCCAGATCACCTCCCATCCGGACGTCAAGGCCGCCGCCGCGCAACTGCGCCAGGCCTACCTGGACGACGCCCGTTCGACCATCGTCGCGCCGGTCACCGGCTACGTCGCCAAGCGCAGCGTACAGGTCGGCCAGCGCGTGCAACCGGGCAATGCGCTGATGGCCGTGGTCCCGCTGGACCAGATCTGGATCGACGCCAACTTCAAGGAAACCCAGCTCAAGCACATGCGTATCGGCCAGCCGGTGGAGATCCGCTCCGACCTCTACGGCAGCGACGTGCGCTACAGCGGCACCGTCGACAGCCTCGGCGTGGGCACCGGCAGCGCGTTCTCCCTGCTGCCGGCGCAGAACGCCACCGGCAACTGGATCAAGATCGTCCAGCGGGTGCCGGTGCGCATCCATATCGATCCGCAAGAATTGCAGAAGCATCCGCTGCGCATCGGCCTGTCGATGGACGTCAAGGTCGACCTGCATGACCAGAGCGGCCCGGCCCTGGCCCAGCAGCCACCGCGCGAAGCGCTGTTCTCCACCGATGTCTACCAGCAGCAACTGGCCTCGGCCGACAAGCTGATCGAACGCCTGATCGAAGCCAACCTCGCCGAAGACCACGGCAAGACCGCCCAGCGTTGAGCCTGCCAGCATGAGCGAAAGCAGCAGCTTCTCCCCGCCCAGCCTGGTGATGGCGACCATCGGCCTGTCCCTGGCGACTTTCATGCAGGTGCTCGACACCACCATCGCCAACGTCGCCCTGCCGACCATCTCCGGCAACCTCGGGGTAAGTTCGGAACAGGGCACCTGGGTGATCACCTCGTTCGCCGTGAGCAACGCCATCGCCCTGCCGCTGACCGGCTGGCTGGCCCGGCGGGTCGGCGAGGTGCGCCTGTTCATCGCCGCCGCGCTGCTGTTCGTACTCGCCTCGTTCCTCTGCGGCATCGCCCAGTCGATGCCTTCCCTGGTTGGCTTCCGCGCCTTGCAGGGCTTCGTCGCCGGGCCGCTGTATCCGATCACCCAGACCCTGCTGATCTCCATCTACCCACCGGCGAAGCGCGGCATGGCCCTGGCCCTGCTGGCGATGGTCACGGTGGTGGCGCCGATCGCCGGGCCGATCCTCGGCGGCTGGATCACCGACGACTACAGCTGGCCGTGGATCTTCTTCATCAACGTGCCGGTCGGCCTGTTCGCCGCCTTCGTCGTCTACCAGCAACTGAAGGCACGCCCGGTGGTGATCAAGAAGGCGCCGATGGACTACGTCGGCCTGATCGCCCTGGTGATCGGCGTCGGCGCCCTGCAGATCGTCCTCGACAAGGGCAACGACCTGGACTGGTTCGAGTCGAACTTCATCGTCGGCGGCGCGCTGATCGCGGCGATCGCCCTGGCCTTCTTCATCATCTGGGAATTCACCGACCGCCATCCGATCGTCAACCTGCGCCTGTTCGCCCACCGCAACTTCGCCGCCGGCACCCTGGCGCTGGTGCTGGGCTATGCCGCGTTCTTCGGCATCAACCTGCTGCTCCCGCAATGGCTACAGACCCAGATGGGCTACACCGCCACCTGGGCCGGGCTGGCCGCCGCGCCAATCGGCATCCTCCCGGTGTTCCTCTCGCCGCTGGTCGGCCGCTACGCCAACCATTTCGACCTGCGCATGCTCGCCGGCCTGTCGTTCCTGGCGATGGCCATCACCTGCTTCATGCGCGCCAACTTCACCACCGAGGTCGACTACCAGCATATCGCCATCGTGCAGTTGATCATGGGGCTCGGCGTGGCATTCTTCTTCATGCCGATCCTGAGCATCCTGCTCTCCGACCTGCCCCCCGACCAGATCGCCGACGGCTCCGGCCTGGCCACCTTCCTGCGCACCCTCGGCGGCAGCTTCGCCGCCTCGCTGACCACCTGGATCTGGAACCGCCGCGCCACCCAACACCACGCCTATCTCAGCGAAAACATCAGTCTCTACGACCCGGCCACCCACGAAACCCTCGCCCAGCTCGGCGGCAACACCCAGGCGAACGCGGCGCTGCTCGACAGGATGGTGCAGAGCCAGGCCTACATGATGTCCACCATCGACTACTTCACCATGCTCGGCTGGCTGTTCCTCGCCCTGCTGGTGATCATCTGGCTGGCCCGCCCGCCGTTCGGCGCCAAGCCCGGCGCGGCCGCCTCCGGGCACTGAGGACGAACGGCATTCGGGCAGGAAAATCAGTGGTTTACTCCTGGCGGCGGCTGGCTATAATGTCGCCCTCTTCGCCGGTATAGCTCAGCTGGTAGAGCAACTGACTTGTAATCAGTAGGTCCCGGGTTCGACTCCTGGTGCCGGCACCACGAATCCCCGAAAAGCCCCGCCTCGCGCGGGGCTTTTTTGTTTTATCCTCCTACCTGCCGCCCGATGATGGCACTTCGCATAGAATGCCGGGTCAGATGCACCTACCAGATCTGGGGTTGGCAGGATCGCCATTTTTCCCGTACTAATCGTCGTCTTCACGATCGATTGGTACACCTTGGCGGGACGTGTCGAAGCAGCCCTACGGACAACCACTGCTTGAACAAGGTATGACTCATGACGATTCTCGTGACCGGCAGCGCCGGCTTCATCGGCGCCAATTTCGTGCTCGACTGGCTGGCCCTGCATGACGAGCCGGTGGTCAGCCTCGACAAGCTCACCTACGCCGGCAACCGGCAGAACCTCGCCAGCCTCGACGGCGACGCCCGGCACACCTTCGTCGCCGGCGATATCGGCGATAGCCAGCTGGTAGCCCGCCTGCTCGCCGAGCACCAACCGCGGGCGATCCTCAACTTCGCCGCGGAATCCCATGTGGACCGCTCGATCCACGGCCCCGAGGACTTCATCCAGACCAACATCGTCGGCACCTTCCGCCTGCTGGAAGAAGTGCGCGCCTACTGGGGCGCGCTGGAGCCGGAAGCGAAGGCGGCATTCCGCTTCCTCCACGTCTCCACCGACGAAGTCTATGGCTCGCTGGCACCGAGCGATCCGGCCTTCACCGAGAACAACCGCTACGAGCCGAACAGTCCCTACTCGGCGTCCAAGGCGGCCTCCGACCACCTGGTGCGGGCCTATCACCACACCTACGGGCTGCCGGTGCTGACCACCAACTGCTCGAACAACTACGGCCCCTACCACTTCCCGGAAAAGCTCATCCCACTGGTGATCCACAACGCCCTGGCCGGCAAGCCGCTGCCGATCTACGGCGACGGCCAGCAGATCCGCGACTGGCTCTACGTCAAGGACCATTGCAGCGCCATCCGCCGGGTCCTCGAAGCCGGGCAACTGGGCGAGACCTACAATGTCGGCGGCTGGAACGAAAAGGCCAACCTCGACGTGGTCGAGACCCTCTGCGCCATCCTCGACCAGGAGCAGCCGCGCGCCGACGGCCGCAGCTACCGCGAGCAGATCACCTTCGTCAAGGATCGTCCGGGCCACGATCGCCGCTACGCCATCGATGCCACGCGCCTGGAGCGCGAGCTGGGCTGGAAGCCGGCGGAAACCTTCGAGACCGGCATCCGCAAGACCGTGCGCTGGTACCTGGACAACCAGGACTGGGTGGCCAACGTAACCAGCGGTGCCTACCGCGAGTGGGTGGGTAAGCAGTACGCATGAACCGGATCCTTCTCCTCGGCGCCAACGGCCAGGTCGGCTGGGAGCTGCAGCGCGCCCTGGCGCCACTGGGCGAACTGCTGGTCTGCGACCGCCGGCGCGCCGATCTCGCCGACCCCGAAGGCCTGGCGCGACTGGTTCGCGCCGAGCGGCCGCAGTTCATCGTCAACGCCGGCGCCTACACCGCGGTGGACAAGGCCGAGAGCGATGCCGACAACGCCCGCCTGATCAATGCCTGCGCCGTCGCGGTACTGGCCGAGGAGGCCGCGGCCTGCGGCGCCTGGCTGGTGCATTACTCCACCGACTACGTGTTCGACGGCGCGGGCAGCGCGCCTTTCGCCGAGGACGCGCCGACCGGCCCGCTGAGCGTCTACGGGCAGACCAAGCTGGAAGGCGAGCAGGCCATCCGCGCCAGCGGCTGCCGCCACCTGATCTTCCGCACCAGTTGGGTCTACGCCGCGCGCGGCGGGAACTTCGCCAAGACCATGCTGCGCCTGGCCGGGCAACGCGACGAACTCAAGGTCGTGGCCGACCAGTTCGGCGCGCCGACCAGCGCCGAGCTGATCGCCGACGTCACCGCCCAGGCCCTGCAGCGCCTGCGCTGGGACGCCGAGCTGGCAGCACGGGCCAGCGGCACCTACCACCTGGTCGCCAGCGGCGAGACGTCCTGGCACCTCTATGCGCGCTTCGTCATCGAACAGGCTCTGGAGCGGGGCTGGGAGTTGCAGGCGACGCCGCAGCGGGTCCTGCCGATTGCCACCGAGGATTACCCGGTGCCGGCGAAGCGTCCGGCCAATTCGCGCCTCGACAACCGCAAGCTGCAACAGGTCTTCGGTCTGGTACTGCCCGACTGGCGCTACCATGCCGGACGCATGATCCAGGAACTGAGCGAACAGGGACCACTATGAAACGCAAGGGCATCATCCTCGCCGGAGGCTCGGGCACCCGCCTGCACCCGGCAACGCTGGCCATCTCCAAGCAGCTGCTGCCGGTGTACGACAAGCCGATGATCTACTACCCGCTCAGTACCCTGATGCTGGCGGGCATCCGCGAGATACTGATCATCTCGACCCCACAGGACACCCCACGCTTCCAGCAGTTGCTGGGCGACGGTTCGAACTGGGGCCTGGACCTGCAATATGCCGTGCAACCGTCGCCGGACGGCCTGGCCCAGGCCTTCCTGATCGGCGAGTCGTTCATCGGCGACGACCTCAGCGCGCTGGTCCTGGGCGACAACCTCTATTACGGCCACGACTTCCACGAGTTGCTCGGCAGCGCTTCGCAGCGCCAGACCGGCGCCAGCGTCTTCGCCTACCACGTGCTGGACCCGGAGCGCTACGGCGTGGTCGAGTTCGACCAGGGCGGCAAGGCCATCAGCCTGGAAGAGAAGCCACTGAAGCCGAAGTCGAACTACGCGGTCACCGGCCTGTATTTCTACGACCAGCAGGTGGTGGACATCGCCAGGGACCTGAAGCCTTCGCCGCGCGGCGAGCTGGAGATCACCGACGTCAACCGCGCCTACCTGGAGCGCGGCCAGCTCAGCGTGGAGATCATGGGCCGCGGCTACGCCTGGCTGGATACCGGCACCCACGATTCGCTGCTCGAGGCCGGCCAGTTCATCGCCACCCTGGAGAACCGCCAGGGTCTCAAGGTGGCCTGCCCGGAAGAGATCGCCTACCGGCAGAAGTGGATCGACGCCGCGCAACTGGAAAAACTCGCCGCGCCGCTGGCCAAGAACGGCTACGGCCAATACCTCAAGCGCCTGCTGACTGGAACCGTGTACTGATGAAAGCGACCCGCCTGGCAATCCCCGACGTCATCCTCTTCGAACCCCGGGTGTTCGGCGACGATCGCGGATTCTTCTTCGAAAGCTACAACCAGCGCGCCTTCGAGGAGGCCTGCGGTCATCCGGTCAGCTTCGTCCAGGACAACCATTCGCGTTCCGCCCGTGGCGTCCTCCGCGGCCTGCACTACCAGATCCGGCAAGCCCAGGGAAAACTGGTGCGCGCCACCCTCGGCGAGGTATTCGACGTGGCCGTCGACCTGCGTCGCGGCTCGCCGACCTTCGGCCACTGGGTAGGCGAACGCCTGAGCGCGGAGAACAAGCGCCAGATGTGGATTCCGGCCGGCTTCGCGCACGGCTTCGTGGTGCTCAGCGAATACGCCGAGTTCCTCTACAAGACCACCGACTTCTGGGCGCCGGAACACGAACGCTGCATCGTCTGGAACGATCCCGAGCTGAAGATCGACTGGCCGCTGCAGGATGCCCCCCTGCTTTCGGAGAAGGACCGCCAGGGCAAGTCATTCGCCGACGCCGACTGCTTCCCCTGAACGGCAGGGAGCGACCGGACTCGGCGCAAGGCGTGATAATTTAGGGCATCCCGTCCGGGATGCCCCGGATACTCGCAGCCACGACAGGTTCGTTCGTCTTGAAAGCCTATTTCCATCGCTGGCGCTCGCTGGTCATCCTCGCCCTGCTTCTCGCGCCGCTGCTCTGGCCCCTGCAATATTTCGCCGAGCGCTACTACAGCGAGCAGTTGGCCGAGCAGAACCGCCAGACGCTCGACCTCTACGTCGCCAACCTGCTCGGCACGCTGCGCCGCTACGAAGAACTGCCGCAGATCCTCGGCGGCCTGCCGGTGCTGCGCCAGGCCCTGCAACAACCTGGCGACCCGCTGCTGCAGAAGATCGCCAACGAGGCGCTGGCCGACATCCGCCGACGCACCGGCGCCGACGTGATCTACCTGCTGCAACCGGACGGCACTACCCAGGTCGCCTCCAACTGGGCCCAGGCGGACAGTTTCGTCCACCGCAACTTCGCCTTCCGCCCCTATTATCGCGAGGCCATGCAGGGCCGCCTGGCGCGCTTCTTCGGCCTGGGCACCACCTCGATCAAGCGCGGCTACTACTTCGCCAGTGCGGTGAAGGAAGGCTCGCGGATCATCGGCGTGCTGGTGGTGAAGGTCGATCTCGAACACATCGAACGGCTCTGGGGCAATTCCCCGGAGCAACTGCTGGTGATAGACAACTACGGCGTGGTGATCCTCTCCTCGCGCGAGGATTGGCGCTTCCATGCCAGTCGGCCGCTGAGCGCGGCGGAGCGCGACGAGATCCACGCCAACATCCCCTACCCGGTGCAGGACCCGAAGCCCCTGCGCCTGCAGCAGAGCGCCTGGCTCAGCCAGAGCCGGACGCTACCGGAAACCGGCTGGACGGTGAGCATCTACGCCCCCCGCACCCTCATCGAACGGCCGGTGCGCAGCGTCCTGCTGATCGGCGGCGCGACCCTGCTCGCCCTGCTCCTGCTGCTTACCCTGCTGACCCTCAGCCGCCGTCACTACCTGGACCGCATCGCTCTCGAGGCCGAGGCCAAGCGCCAGTTGGAAGAGCGCGTACTGGAACGCACCCGCGAGCTGGAGAACGCCAACGCGCAGTTGCAGCAGGAAGTCCACGAACGCGAGCAGGCCCAGCGCGAGCTGATGCGCGCCCAGGACGAAGTGGTCCAGGCCGGCAAGCTCACGGCCCTCGGCACCATGTCGGCGAGCATCAGCCACGAACTCAACCAGCCGCTGGCGGCGATCCGCAGCTACGCCGACAACGCCCGGGTGCTGCTCGACCACCAGCGCACCGAAGACGCCCGCGGCAATCTCGAGCAGATCAGCGACCTCACCACCCGCATGGCCTCGATCATCGCCCACCTCAAGGCCTATGCCCGCGGTGCGCGCCGGGCGCCGGAGAACGTGCAGTTGCAGCCGGCGATCGAGGACGCCCTGTCGATGCTCGCCAGTCGGCGGCGGGCGATGAACGTCGAACTGTTGCGCGACGTGCCGGACGCCCCGCTGTGGGTCCAGGCCGGCGAGACCCGCTTGCGGCAGATCCTCGGCAACCTGCTCACCAATGCCCTCGACGCGCTCGCCGAGAAAGCTCCGCCGCGGCGCCTGTGGGTGATCGCCAGCCAGGACCAGCACGGCGTGACCCTGACCCTGCGCGACAACGGCCCGGGGTTTTCCGAGGACGCCCTGGCCCACGCCCACGAACCCTTTTTCACCACCAAGACCACCGCCAAAGGGCTCGGCCTCGGCCTGGCCATCTGCGATAACCTATTGCGCGCCCTCGGCGGCCGCCTGGAAATGGGCAACCATCTCGAAGGCGGCGCCGTGGTGCGCCTGCACTTGCTGCCGGGAGTTCCCGGCGTCGCCGCCATGCCCCAGGAGGAAACCCGCGCATGAGTCCCTTCGCGCCATTCGATGCCCAGACCCAGGTCCTGCTGATCGACGACGATCCGCACCTGCGCCAGGCCCTGCGCCAGACGCTCGACCTCGCCGGGCTCAAGGTCGCGACCCTGGACGACGCGCGCCAGCTGGATACCGCGCAGTGCAAGGACTGGCCCGGGGTGGTGGTCAGCGACATCCGCATGCCCGGCATCGATGGCATGGAACTGCTCCGCCAATTGCACGAACAGGACGCCGACCTGCCGGTGATCCTGATCACCGGCCACGGCGACGTGCCGCTGGCGGTCCAGGCCATGCGCGGCGGCGCCTATGACTTCCTGGAAAAGCCCTTCCCCAGCGACGCCCTGCTCGACAGCGTGCGCCGCGCCCTGGAGGTGCGCCGGCTGGTCCTGGAGAACCGCACCCTGCGCCTGGCCCTGGCCGAACGCCACGAGCTGCATGGGCGCCTGATCGGACGCTCGGCCGGCATGCAGCGCCTGCGCGAGCAGGTCGGCTCGCTGGCGGCGATCCAGGCCGACGTGCTGGTCCTTGGCGAAACCGGCGCCGGCAAGGAGGTGGTCGCGCGGGCCCTGCATGACCTGTCGAGCCGACGCGACGGACCGTTCGTCGCGATCAACGCCGGCGCCCTCGCCGAATCGGTGGTGGAAAGCGAACTGTTCGGTCACGAGGCCGGCGCCTTCACCGGCGCGCAGAAGCGCCGCATCGGCAAGTTCGAGTACGCCAATGGCGGCACCCTGTTCCTCGACGAGATCGAGAGCATGAGCCTGGACGTGCAGGTCAAGCTGTTGCGCCTGCTGCAGGAACGGGTAGTCGAGCGGCTCGGCTCCAACCAGTTGATCCCGCTGGATATCCGCATCATCGCGGCAACCAAGGAAGACCTGCGCCAGGCCGCCGACCAGGGCCGCTTCCGCGCCGACCTCTATTACCGCCTCAACGTCGCCAGCCTGCGCATTCCACCGCTGCGCGAGCGCGGCGAAGACATCCCGCTGCTGTTCCGCCATTTCGCCGAAGCCGGCGCCATGCGTCATGGCCTGACGCCACGCGAACTGGACGCCGGCCAGTCGGCGCGGCTGCTGGCCTACGACTGGCCGGGCAACGTGCGCGAATTGCAGAACGCCGCCGAGCGCTTCGCCCTGGGTCTCGGCCTGAGCCTGGACGACGGAGTCCTGCCCGACGCCGCCGACGAGCCGCACAACCTCAGCGCCAAGGTCGAGGCCTTCGAGCGCTCGCTGATCGCTGCCGAACTGGAACGCCCGCACAATTCGCTGCGCAGCGTCGCCGAGGCCCTCGGTATCCCGCGCAAGACCCTGCACGACAAGCTGCGCAAGCACGGCCTGCCGTTCAATACGCCTGGCGAAAATCCGCCAGATGATGGCGAATGAATGGCGGATTACCGCCAACCGTTCGCCATCCGCGCCCGCAGCATCTCCCCTGCGTACCCTTGCCCGACTGGCACAGGGCTTGCTCACGGCTTCCCGAGCGTTCCAACAAGCAGAAGACCAGGCGCTTTTCCGATTCACGCAGCATCTGCCGCTGCGCTGCCTAGACTTCCCTTGTTCGGCCACGCCGAGAGGACACCCGTCCTCTTCATAAAAGACAGACAAGAACAAAGAGGAAGTCTCATGCTCAAGCACACCGCGAAGGCGCTCGTCTGCGCACTTTCCCTGACCGTCGCCGGAATCGTCCAGGCGGCCGACCCGATCGTCATCAAGTTCTCCCACGTCGTCGCCGAGCACACGCCCAAGGGCCAGGGCGCGCTGCTGTTCAAGAAACTGGTGGAGGAACGCCTGCCGGGCAAGGTCAAGGTGGAGGTCTACCCGAACTCGTCGCTGTTCGGCGACGGCAAGGAGATGGAAGCCCTGCTGCTGGGCGACGTGCAGATCATCGCGCCGTCGCTGGCCAAGTTCGAGCAGTACACCAAGAAACTGCAGATCTTCGACCTGCCGTTCCTGTTCGACAACATCCAGGCGGTCGACCGCTTCCAGCAGAGCCCGCAGGGCAAGGAGCTGCTGACCTCGATGCAGGACAAGGGCATCACCGGCCTCGGCTACTGGCACAACGGGATGAAGCAACTGTCCGCCAACAAGCCCCTGCGCGAGCCGAAGGACGCCCGCGGCCTGAAGTTCCGCGTGCAGGCCTCCAAGGTGCTCGAGGAACAGTTCAAGGCGGTGCGCGCCAACCCGCGCAAGATGAGCTTCGCCGAGGTCTACCAGGGCCTGCAGACCGGCGTGGTCAACGGTACCGAGAACCCCTGGTCGAACATCTACTCGCAGAAGATGCACGAAGTGCAGAAGTACATCACCGAATCCGACCACGGCGTGCTGGACTACATGGTGATCACCAACACCAAGTTCTGGAACGGCCTGCCGGAAGACGTGCGCGGCGTTCTGGCCAAGACCATGGACGAGGTGACCGTGGAGGTGAACAAGCAGGCCGAGGCGCTCAACCAGGGCGACAAGCAGCGCATCGTCGAGGCCAAGACCAGCGAGATCATCGAACTCACTCCCGAACAGCGGGCCGAATGGCGCAAGGCCATGCAGCCGGTGTGGAAGAAGTTCGAAGGTGAGATCGGCGCCGACCTGATCAAGGCCGCCGAAGCCGCCAACCAGGCTCAATAAGAAGAAGAGGGAAAGCCCATGCACGCGCTCGCGCGCGTCTGGGCGCGCCTGGAGGAAGGCCTGATCGCCTTCCTCCTCGCCGCCATGACGCTGGTTACCTTCGTTTATGTAGTCCTCAATAACCTCTACACGCTGTTCTACGATCTCGCCGACCTCTGGGAGGGCGGCAACGAGACGCTGCTCGCCATCGGCGACGCCATCCTCAGCCTGGCCCAGGAGATGACCTGGAGCAACGCCCTGACCAAGGCCCTGTTCGCCTGGCTGATCTTCCTCGGCATCGCCTACGGCGTACGCACCGCCGGGCACCTCGGCGTGGACGTGCTGGTGAAGCTGGCTTCGCGGCCGGTACAGCGGGTCCTCGGCGTGATCGCCTGCCTGGCCTGCCTCGGCTACGCCGGCCTGCTCTGCGTGGCCAGCTACGACTGGGTGAAGACCCTGTTCATCGCCGGCATCGGCGCCGAGGACCTCGACCACTTCGGCATCCGCCAATGGCACATCGGCCTGATCGTGCCGGTCGGTTTCGCCCTGGTGTTCATCCGTTTCGCCGAGATCCTCGTGCGCATCCTGCGCAACCGTCAGACCGGCCTGGGCCTGGCCGACGAGGCCGCCGACGCGCTGAAGCTGACCGAGCACGAGGAGCCGAAAGCATGACCATCCTGTTCCTCTTCCTGCTGCTGTTCCTGCTGATGTTCATCGGCGTGCCGATCGCCGTCTCCCTGGGGCTCTCCGGTGCGCTGACGATCCTCCTGTTCAGCCCGGACTCGGTACGCTCGCTGGCGATCAAGCTGTTCGAGACCTCCGAGCACTACACCCTGCTGGCGATCCCGTTCTTCCTGCTCTCCGGCGCGTTCATGACCACCGGCGGGGTGGCGCGGCGCCTGATCGACTTCGCCAACGCCTGCGTCGGGCATATTCGCGGCGGCCTTGCGATCGCCGCGGTGCTCGCCTGCATGCTCTTCGCCGCGCTGTCCGGTTCCTCGCCGGCGACGGTGGCGGCGGTCGGCTCGATCGCCATCGCCGGCATGGTCCGTTCGGGCTACCCACAGGCGTTCGGCGCCGGGATCGTCTGCAACGCCGGCACCCTGGGCATCCTCATCCCACCGTCGATCGTCATGGTGGTCTATGCCGCGGCGACCGAAACCTCGGTCGGCAAGCTGTTCATGGCCGGCGTGGTCCCCGGACTATTGCTGGGCCTGATCCTGATGGTGGTGATCTACATCGTCGCCCGGGTCAAGAAGCTGCCAGCCATGCCGAGAGTCAGCCTTCGCGAATGGATCGCCAGCGCGCGCAAGGCGCTCTGGGGCCTGCTGCTGATGGTGATCATTCTCGGCGGCATCTATTCGGGCGCCTTCACCCCAACCGAGGCTGCCGCCGTCGCGGCCGTGTACTCGGCGTTCGTGGCGCTGTTCGTGTACAAGGACATGCGCCTGAAAGAGTGCCCGAAGGTGCTGCTGGAGTCCGGCAAGCTGACCATCATGCTGATGTTCATCATCGCCAACGCCATGCTCTTCGCCCATGTGCTGACCACCGAGCAGATTCCGCAGAGTATCGCCGCCTGGGTCACCGACCTCGGGCTGTCGCCGTGGATGTTCCTGCTGGTGGTGAACATCGTGCTGCTGATCGCCGGCAACTTCATGGAGCCCTCGGCGATCATCCTGATCCTGGCACCGATCTTCTTCCCCATCGCCATGGAGCTGGGTATCGATCCGATCCACCTCGGCATCATCATGGTGGTGAACATGGAGATCGGCCTGATCACCCCGCCGGTCGGCCTCAACCTGTTCGTCACCTCGGCGGTCACCGGCATGCCGCTGGGCGCGACCATCCGCGCGGCGCTGCCGTGGCTGATGATCCTGCTGGTGTTCCTGATCATCGTGACCTACATCCCGGCGGTATCCATGGCATTGCCGAACTGGCTGGGGATGAGCTGACGGAACGGTAACGACGGCGGAAAACCCCGCCCTGCGCTCGGGCCTTCGGCAAAAATCCGCTCATGCCGCAGGCCCGTGTCCCGCAGTTGACGGGCCGGGCCACCTGTCGATGGCTGGCACGCCGCTTGCTCAATCGCTCGCAGTGCCCCTGGCACCGGCTTTCGGTTCGCCCGGCGAACCGCGCCCTTCGGCCACGAACCGGATGGCGGCCCCTTCCCCCTGTGCCGACGTGCGCCAGCACGCGCGGCGGGTGGGCGGCGATCCCGTCCCCCCAGCGGTCTTCATACCCTGAAGTCCAAATGAAGAAGCCCGGCGAACGCCGGGCTTCTTCATTTCTTTCCTTGTGCTTTTTCGTTCTTTGATGAGAGCGGAAAATTATTTTTACTTATAAATAAAAAAGCACCTACACCGAAATACTGAAACACTTCTCTGGCAAACCGTGGCGGTTTTTCGGCGGACCGCCAACAAGCTGGCGAGCCCCCCTCCAAAAGTCAGAATACCGTCTCGCGAAATTCATTGATCGGCATCAACGATCCGGCTTGATCCGCGGCTTATAGCCCGATTTCGAGCAATTTCAAGCTTTCCCCGTAGCGGATGGCAAGACTTCCCCTATCACATGAAAAAACCGCCCTATTCCGGGCAGGTCTTAGATTCCTCTTCTATCTTTGGCACTCGCAACTTACAGGAATGCGTCATCTAATTACTTTGAGTAGGAAGCTATTGACGTGGATCAGCATTCAACAATAGCCGCTGCCGCCTAATGGCTTCACTCTCAATTCCTATAGGGAGATTCCGAAAATGGCCCAAGAATCCAGCCAAAAACTCCGACTAGGAGCGCTAACGGCTCTGGTTGTCGGCTCGATGATCGGAGGGGGCATCTTCTCCCTTCCGCAAAACATGGCAGCCAGCGCCGACGTCGGCGCCGTCCTGATCGGATGGGCGATCACCGCCGTCGGTATGCTCACCCTCGCTTTCGTCTTCCAGACCCTCGCCAACCGCAAGCCCGAACTCGACGGCGGCGTGTACGCCTACGCCAAGGCCGGCTTCGGCGACTACATGGGTTTCTCCTCGGCCTGGGGCTACTGGATCAGCGCCTGGCTGGGCAACGTCGGCTACTTCGTCCTGTTGTTCAGCACCCTCGGCTACTTCTTCCCGATCTTCGGCAAGGGCGACACCGTCGCCGCGATCGTCTGCGCCTCGGTCCTGCTCTGGGCCCTGCACTTCCTGGTGCTGCGCGGGATCAAGGAAGCGGCGTTCATCAACACCGTCACCACCGTGGCCAAGATCGTGCCGCTATTCCTGTTCATCCTGATCTGCCTGTTCGCCTTCAAGCTGGACATCTTCACCGCCGACATCTGGGGCAAGAGCAACCCGGACCTGGGCAGCGTGATGAACCAGGTGCGCAACATGATGCTGGTCACCGTCTGGGTGTTCATCGGCATCGAGGGCGCGAGCATCTTCTCCTCCCGCGCGGAAAAACGTTCCGACGTCGGCAAGGCCACCGTGATCGGCTTCATCACCGTCCTGCTCCTGCTGGTGCTGGTCAACGTGCTGTCCATGGGCGTGATGACCCAGCCGGAACTGGCCAAGCTGCAGAACCCGTCGATGGCGCTGGTACTCGAGCATGTGGTCGGCCACTGGGGCGCCGTGCTGATCAGCGTCGGCCTGCTGATCTCGCTGCTGGGCGCGCTGCTCTCCTGGGTGCTGCTGTGCGCCGAGATCATGTTCGCCGCGGCCAAGGACCACACCATGCCGGAGTTCCTGCGCCGCGAGAACGCCAACCAGGTGCCGGCCAACGCCCTGTGGCTGACCAACATCTGCGTACAGGTGTTCCTGGTGGTGGTGTTCTTCACCTCGGGCGACCCGGACGGCATGGACCCGTACACCAAGATGCTGCTCCTGGCTACCTCGATGATCCTAATTCCGTACTTCTGGTCCGCCGCCTATGGCCTGCTGTTGACCCTGAAGGGCGAGACCTACGAGAACGATGCCCGCGAACGCAGCAAGGACCTGGTCATCGCCGGCATCGCTGTGGTCTACGCGGTCTGGCTGCTCTACGCCGGTGGCCTGAAGTACCTGCTGCTGTCCGCCCTGCTGTATGCGCCCGGCGCGATCCTCTTCGCCAAGGCCAAGCACGAGGTCGGCCAGCCGATCTTCACCGGAATCGAAAAACTGATCTTCGCCGCAGTCGTCATTGGCGCCCTGGTGGCTGCCTACGGCCTCTACGACGGTTTCCTCACCCTCTGATTACTCCACTGGAGACGTGAAATGAGCACGGAAAAAACCAAACTTGGCGTCCACTCCGAAGCCGGCAAACTGCGCAAAGTGATGGTCTGCTCGCCCGGACTCGCCCACCAGCGCCTGACCCCGAGCAACTGCGACGAGTTGCTGTTCGACGACGTGATCTGGGTGAACCAGGCCAAGCGCGACCACTTCGACTTCGTCACCAAGATGCGCGAGCGCGGCATCGACGTCCTCGAGATGCACAACCTGCTGACCGAGACCATTCAGAACCCGGAAGCGCTGAAGTGGATCCTCGATCGCAAGATCACCGCCGACAGCGTCGGCCTGGGCCTGACCAGCGAGCTGCGCTCCTGGCTGGAGAGCCTGGAGCCGCGCAAGCTGGCCGAGTACCTGATCGGCGGCGTCGCCGCTGACGACCTGCCCGCCAGCGAAGGCGCCAACATCCTCAAGATGTACCGCGAGTACCTGGGCCATTCCAGCTTCCTGCTGCCGCCGTTGCCGAACACCCAGTTCACCCGCGACACCACGTGCTGGATCTACGGCGGCGTGACCCTGAACCCGATGTACTGGCCGGCGCGACGACAGGAAACCCTGCTGACCACCGCCATCTACAAGTTCCACCCCGAGTTCGCCAACGCCGAATTCGAGATCTGGTACGGCGACCCGGACAAGGACCACGGCTCCTCGACCCTGGAAGGCGGCGACGTGATGCCAATCGGTAACGGCGTGGTCCTGATCGGCATGGGCGAGCGCTCCTCGCGCCAGGCCATCGGTCAGGTCGCCCAGTCGCTGTTCGCCAAGGGCGCCGCCGAGCGGGTGATCGTCGCCGGCCTGCCGAAGTCCCGCGCCGCGATGCACCTGGACACCGTGTTCAGCTTCTGCGACCGCGACCTGGTCACGGTCTTCCCGGAAGTGGTCAAGGAAATCGTGCCCTTCAGCCTGCGCCCCGATCCGAGCAGCCCCTACGGCATGAACATCCGTCGCGAGGAGAAAACCTTCCTCGAAGTGGTCGCCGAATCCCTCGGCCTGAAGAAACTGCGCGTGGTCGAGACCGGCGGCAACAGCTTCGCCGCCGAGCGCGAGCAATGGGACGACGGTAACAACGTGGTCTGCCTGGAGCCGGGCGTGGTAGTCGGCTACGACCGCAACACCTACACCAACACCCTGCTGCGCAAGGCCGGCGTCGAGGTCATCACCATCAGCGCCAGCGAACTGGGTCGCGGTCGCGGCGGCGGCCACTGCATGACCTGCCCGATCATCCGCGACCCGATCGACTACTGACAGACAACCCTCTCTCGAGCTGAACGGCGGCGTCCCCAGGAGGGGCGCCGCCCACCGACTTCCCACAAGGAGATCAATCATGGCTTTCAACATGCACAACCGTAACCTGCTCAGCCTGATGCACCACAGCACCCGCGAGCTGCGTTACCTGCTCGACCTGTCCCGCGATCTCAAGCGCGCCAAGTACACCGGCACCGAGCAGCAGCACCTGCAACGCAAGAACATCGCCCTGATCTTCGAGAAGACCTCCACCCGCACCCGCTGCGCCTTCGAGGTGGCCGCCTACGACCAGGGCGCCAACGTCACCTACATCGACCCGAACTCCTCGCAGATCGGCCACAAGGAGAGCATGAAGGACACCGCGCGGGTCCTCGGCCGGATGTACGACGCCATCGAGTACCGCGGCTTCAAGCAGGAAATCGTCGAGGAACTCGCGAAGTTCGCCGGCGTTCCGGTGTTCAACGGCCTGACCGACGAATACCACCCGACCCAGATGCTCGCCGACGTGCTGACCATGCGCGAGCACAGCGACAAGCCGCTGCACGACATCAGCTACGCCTACCTGGGCGACGCGCGCAACAACATGGGCAACTCCCTGCTGCTGATCGGCGCCAAGCTCGGCATGGACGTACGCATCGCCGCACCGAAGGCGCTCTGGCCGCACGACGAGTTCGTCGCCCAGTGCAAGAAATTCGCCGAGGAAAGCGGCGCCAAGCTGACCCTCACCGAGGATCCGAAGGAAGCCGTGAAGGGCGTGGACTTCGTCCACACCGACGTCTGGGTGTCGATGGGCGAGCCGGTGGAAGCCTGGGGCGAGCGGATCAAGGAACTGCTGCCCTACCAGGTCAACATGGAGATCATGAAGGCCACCGGCAACCCGCGGGCCAAGTTCATGCACTGCCTGCCGGCGTTCCACAACAGCGAGACCAAGGTCGGCAAGCAGATCGCCGAGCAGTATCCGAACCTGGCCAACGGCATCGAGGTGACCGAGGACGTCTTCGAGTCGCCCTACAACATCGCCTTCGAGCAGGCCGAGAACCGCATGCACACCATCAAGGCGATCCTCGTCTCGACCCTCGCCGACATCTGACCGCGCTCCTGCGCCCCGGCCCACGCGGCCGGGCGCAGCCGCCTTCCGGAGGTAACCTATATGCGTATCGTCGTCGCATTGGGCGGTAATGCCCTGCTACGCCGTGGCGAACCCATGACCGCGGACAACCAGCGGGAAAACGTGCGGATCGCCGCCGAACAGATCGCCAAGGTGGCGCCCGGCAACGAGCTGGTGATCGCCCACGGCAACGGCCCCCAGGTCGGCCTGCTGGCCCTCCAGGGGGCCGCCTACGACCAGGTCTCGCCCTACCCGCTGGACGTCCTCGGCGCGGAAACCGAGGGCATGATCGGCTACATGATCGAACAGGAGATGGGCAACCTGCTGCCGTTCGAAGTGCCGTTCGCCACCATCCTCACCCAGGTCGAGGTGGACGGTAAGGATCCGGCGTTCCAGAACCCGACCAAGCCGATCGGCCCGGTCTACTCCAGGGAAGAAGCCGAGCGCCTGGCCGCCGAGAAGGGCTGGAGCATCGCCCCGGACGGCGACAAGTTCCGCCGCGTGGTGCCCAGCCCGCGGCCGAAGCGGATCTTCGAGATCCGCCCGGTGAAGTGGCTGCTGGAGAAAGGCACCATCGTCATCTGCGCTGGCGGCGGCGGTATCCCGACCATGTACGACGAGGCCGGGAAGAAGCTCAGCGGCGTCGAGGCGGTGATCGACAAGGACCTCTGCTCCTCGCTGCTGGCCCAGGAGCTGGTGGCCGACATCCTGATCATCGCCACCGACGTCGACGCGGCCTACGTCGACTGGGGCAAGCCGACCCAGAAGGCCATCGCCCAGGCCCACCCGGACGAACTGGAGCGCCTCGGCTTCGCCGCCGGCTCCATGGGACCGAAGGTCCAGGCCGCCATCGAGTTCGCCCGCGCCACCGGCAAGGACGCGGTGATCGGTTCGCTCGCGGACATCGTCGCGATCACCGAGGGCAAGGCGGGAACGCGAGTCAGCACGCGCAAGGCGGGCATCGAGTACCGCTGATGCCCCCCAGGGCCGCTTCGCGGCCCTTCTTCATTCTCCTCCGCCGGCATCGGGCGTAGGGCGGATAGCGCCACGCGTCATCCGCCGCCTCCGCGGACGCCCCGGCGCCGCGCCTCTGCGCGGACTTTCAAGCAAGTCCCGCAACACTCGCCCACGCACCACCTCTGCCAACAGCCCGGCCATGGGCGTCAATCCCCCCACGGCAGACCGCCAGCACTTGTGGAAAGCCCACGCAACGCGGTATTCAGTAGGAAAATACGTGACTCGATAGTCATGATTCACGTCAGCATAGTCACCCTGATCATTTCAACGGCCACTGGCTCGTGCCCGGGTCCGTGAAGCTCGCCTCGCCGACGGGAAAGGCCGCCATCGCCGCCACGCGCTTCCCGCTCCGGACCAGGCAGCAGCCCGGCACGCGAACGACTATTCGAAGGAGTTTCTGAGTGATGTCTCGACTACCGGTCATTGTTGGTTTCGGTGGCTACAACGCAGCAGGCCGTAGTTCCTTCCACCACGGCTTCCGTCGCATGGTCATCGAATCGATGGACCCGCAGGCGCGCCAGGAAACCCTAGCCGGCCTGGCGGTCATGATGAAACTGGTCAAGGCCGAAGGCGGCCGCTACCTGGCCGAAGACGGCACGCCGCTGTCCCCGGAGGACATCGAGCGGCGCTACGCCGAACGCATCTTCGCCTCTACCCTGGTGCGACGCATCGAACCGCAGTACCTCGACCCGGATGCAGTCCACTGGCACAAGGTCCTCGAGCTGTCCCCTGCCGAAGGCCAGGCGCTGACCTTCAAGGCCTCGCCCAAGCAACTGCCCGAGCCGCTGCCGGCCAACTGGTCGATCGCTCCCGCGGAGGATGGCGAGGTACTGGTGAGCATCCACGAGCGCTGCGAGTTCAAGGTCGACAGCTACCGTGCGCTGACGGTGAAGTCCGCTGGCCAGCTGCCCACCGGTTTCGAACCGGGCGAGCTGTACAACTCGCGCTTCCACCCGCGCGGCCTGCAGATGTCGGTGGTCGCCGCGACCGACGCGATCCGCTCCACCGGCATCGACTGGAAGACCATCGTCGACAACGTCCAGCCCGACGAGATCGCGGTGTTCTCCGGCAGCATCATGAGCCAGCTCGACGACAACGGTTTCGGCGGCCTGATGCAATCCCGCCTGAAGGGCCACCGGGTCTCGGCCAAGCAACTGCCGCTGGGCTTCAACAGCATGCCCACCGATTTCATCAATGCCTACGTGCTCGGCAGCGTCGGCATGACCGGCAGCATCACAGGCGCCTGCGCCACCTTCCTCTACACTGCAGAAGGGTATCGACGTCATCACCAGCGGCCAGGCCCGGGTGGTCATCGTCGGCAACAGCGAGGCGCCGATCCTGCCGGAGTGCATCGAGGGCTACAGCGCCATGGGCGCACTGGCCACCGAAGAAGGCCTGCGCCTGATAGAAGGCCGCGACGACGTGGACTTCCGCCGCGCCAGCCGGCCGTTCGGCGAGAACTGCGGCTTCACCCTGGCCGAGTCCAGCCAGTACGTAGTGCTGATGGACGACGAACTGGCCCTGCGTCTGGGCGCGGATATCCACGGCGCGGTAACCGACGTGTTCATCAACGCCGACGGTTTCAAGAAGTCCATCTCCGCCCCCGGCCCGGGCAACTACCTGACGGTAGCCAAGGCGGTGGCCAGCGCGGTGCAGATCGTCGGCCTGGACACCGTGCGCCACGCCAGCTTCGTCCACGCCCACGGCTCCAGCACGCCGGCCAACCGGGTCACCGAATCGGAAATCCTCGACCGCGTGGCCAGCGCCTTCGGCATCGACGGCTGGCCGGTCACCGCGGTGAAGGCCTACGTCGGCCACTCCCTGGCCACCGCCAGCGCCGATCAACTGATTTCCGCCCTGGGCACGTTCAAGTACGGCATCCTCCCTGGGATCAAGACCATCGACAAGGTCGCCGACGACGTCCACCAGCAGCGCCTGAGCATCTCCAATCGCGACATGCGCCAGGACAAGCCGCTGGAGGTGTGCTTCATCAACTCCAAGGGCTTCGGCGGCAACAACGCCAGCGGCGTGGTGCTGTCGCCGCGAATCGCCGAGAAGATGCTGCGCAAGCGCCATGGCCAAGCGGCCTTCGCCGCCTACGTCGAGAAGCGCGAGCAGACCCGCGCCGCCGCCCGCGCCTACGACCAGCGCGCGCTGCAGGGCGACCTGGAGATCATCTACAACTTCGGCCAGGACCTGATCGACGAGCACGCCATCGAGGTCAGCGCCGAACAGGTGACGGTGCCCGGCTTCAGCCAGCCGCTGGTATACAAGAAGGACGCGCGTTTCAGCGACATGCTCGACTGAGCGCCGCCACAACGGCAAAGGCCCGGCTAGAAGACCGGGCCTTTTCGTTTCAGTGCAGCGCGCGCGCCAGTTGGATCAGCTCGCTGCGCCACTCGGCAGCGCGCGGCAGGGCCAGGAATGAGCCGTTGAGGTAGTCCTCGCGCGGCTCGTAGGTGAATGGCGCGCCATGCAGGTCGAGCACCTCGCCGCCGGCGCCTTCCAGCACACCCTGGGCGGCGGCCGTGTCCCATTGCGAGGTTGGCGTCAGGCGCGGATAGCAGTCGGCAGCGCCCTCGGCCAGCAGGCAGAACTTCAGCGAACTGCCGATGCTGGCTCGCCGCAGGTCGCCGAAGCGCTCGCTCAAGCCATCCAGCAGGCGCTCCTGGGCCGGGCTGCCGTGGCGCTTGCTGGCCACCACGGTGAAGGCCTCCTCGGGCTCCAGGCGCACACTGATCGGTTGCGCGCGGCCATCGGCCTCCTCGCGCCAGGCACCGAGACCGGCGCCACCGTAGTAGCAGCGGCCGCTCACCGGCACGCCGACCAGGCCGAACAGCACCCGGCCATCCTCGACCAGGGCCACGTTGACGGTGAACTCCTCGCTACCGGAGATGAACTCCTTGGTGCCGTCCAGCGGGTCCACCAGCCACCAGCGCCGCCAGTGGCCGCGCTCGCTCAGCGGTATCTCGCAATCCTCTTCGGAAAGCACCGGAATGTCCGGCGCCAGCGCCCGCAATCCCGCCTCCAATATATGGTGCGCGGCCAGGTCGGCGGCAGTCACCGGCGATTCGTCGGCCTTCGAGCGCACCGCCACGTCGGCGCGCCAGTGCGGCAGGATCGCCTCGCCGGCGCGCCGCACCAGCGCCACCAATTCGCCCCAGGGCACCGGCCTCATGCCTGGTACTCGCCGCGCTGGGTGAGCAGGTCGCGCACCAGGTACAGCGCGGCCAGGGCGCGGCCTTCGCTGAACTGGGCGTGCTGGGCCAGGCTCGAGAGTTCGCGCAGGCTGATGCGATCGACGCCCATCGGCTCCGGCTCGTCGCCCGGCAGGCGCTCCTCGTAGAGATCGCGCGCCAGCACCACCTGGATGCGCTGGCTCATGTAGCCCGGCGACAGCGACAGTTCGGTGATGTGCTCCAGTTGCCGGGCCCCGTAGCCCGCTTCCTCCTTGAGTTCGCGGTTGGCCGCCGCGAGGATGTCCTCGCCCGGCTCGACCAGGCCCTTGGGCAGCGACAACTGGTATTCGTCGACCCCGGCGCAATATTCCTCCACCAGCACCGCGTGCTCGGCATCGAGCATGGCCACCACCATCACCGCACCGTAGCCCTGGCCCTTGCCGACCAGACGCTCGTAGGTGCGCTCGACGCCATTGCTGAAGCGCAGTTGCAACTCCTCGACAGCGAACAGTCGGCTCTTCGCGACGATCTCGCTGGCGAGTACGGTGGGTTTCTGACGCATGTGGATAACTCCTTGGCGAAGCCGGCGGGTTATCATACCCCGGCTTTTCCGATTATCCCTGTCGGAGATTGATGGGAAGCGACAGATTTCCGCATCGATCGCGACGAACCGCGACAAGAGCCACCATGCCCACCCTGCCCTGGTCCGCCATCGACACCGTGCTGCTCGACATGGACGGCACCCTGCTCGACCTGCACTTCGACAACCACTTCTGGCTGGAACACCTGCCCCAGCGCTATGCCGAACGCAACGGCCTGAGTCGCGCCGAAGCCGACGCCGTGCTCGAGCCGCTGTTCCGCGAACACGCCGGCCAGCTCAACTGGTACTGCCTGGATTTCTGGAGCCGGGAACTGGACCTGTCGATCCGCGAACTCAAGCATGAGGTGGCGCACCTGATCTCGCTGCGTCCGCACGCCGATACCTTCCTCGCCGCCCTGCGCCGGGCCGGCAAGCGCGTGGCGCTGATCACCAACGCGCACCGCGACTCGCTGTCGCTGAAGCTGGAACGGATCGAACTGGCGCCCTATTTCGACCGACTGATCAGCTCCCACGACTACGGCTACCCGAAGGAGGACGCGCGCTTCTGGAGCGCCCTGCAAGCCGATTTCGGCTTCGACCCGCAGCGCAGCCTGTTCATCGACGACAGCCTGCCGATCCTGCGCAGCGCCCGCGCCTATGGTGTCGCCCACCTGTTGGCGGTACGCCACCCGGACAGCCGTGGTCAGGTCCGGGACACCGAGGAGTTCGCTGCCCAGGAGGACTACCGGCGGCTGCTCGAAGGACTGCCGTAGCCGCGGAAACGAAAACCCCGCCACGCGGGCGGGGTTGGCGAAACGCCGGGATCACTCGGGAATGCGCAGGACCTGGCCGGGGTAGATCTTGTCCGGATGGCTGAGCATCGGCTTGTTGGCCTCGAAGATCTTCATGTAGGCGTTGGCATTGCCGTATTCGGCCTTGGCGATGGCGCTCAGGGTGTCGCCTTTCTTCACGGTGACGAAGCGCGCCTCCGGAGCGGCCTGGGCCACGGTGATCTTGTCTTCCACCGAGGAGACGCCGGCGACGTTGCCCAGCGCCAGCAGGATCTTCTCTTTCTCCTCCTGGCTGGCCACCTCGCCCGAGGCGATGACCTTGTCGCCTTCCACCGAAACCTGGATGTTCGGGTTGCCCAGGCCGACCTTGGCGACGTGCTCCTTCAGCGACTCGGCCGCCTGTGCCTCATGCCCCGTCAGCGTATCCCACAGCTTTTCACCGGCTTCCTTCACGAACGCGAAAATACCCATCTTTGGTTCTCCCTTTACGGTTACGGTTGCAAGCGGCCGGCGCAATCCCGATCCGCGACTAGCCAAGTCTAGACTGCAAAAACCGGCGAAATATCCCTAGCCTCCTTCGCCACCCCATAACACTGCGCCCATTCGCGTTAAGATTCGGCGACACCCCCGCCACGGAAGCGCCGATGGACATCAAGCAACTGAAATTCCTCTGCGCCCTCGACGAAACCCGCCACTTCGGCCAGGCCGCCGCACGCTGCCACGTCACCCAGCCGACCCTGTCCATGCGCCTGCGCAGCCTGGAAGAAGAACTCGGCCTAGAACTGGTGCGACGCAGCCAACGCTTCGAAGGCTTCACCGAGGCCGGCGAGCGCGTACTGGCCTGGGCACGCAGCCTGCTGGCGGCCCAGGAAGGGCTGTACGCGGAAGCCGCCGCCTGCCGCGGGCAACTGGTCGGGACCCTGCGCCTGGGCGTGGTGCCGCTGGCCAGCTTCGACCCGATGCGCCTGGTCCAGCACATGGCCGGGCGCCACCCGGAGTTGCGTTTCCAGCTCTATTCCCTGAGTTCGGAACAAGTACTCGAAGGCCTGGCGCGCAACCAGTTCGATCTCGGCGTCTCTTATCTGGACCGTCTGGACCGCAGCCATTTCGAGGGCATCGAACTGGCGGAGACCCGCATGGGCCTGCTCCATCACCCCAGCCATTTCCCGCTCGACGCCGCGCTGCTGAACTGGGATGCGCTGGCTGGCCTGCCGCTGGGCCTGCTCTCGGCGGGCATGCACTTCCGCCAATCCATCGACCACAACTTCCGCAGCCGCGGGCTGAGCCCCATCGCGCGCCTGGAAACCGACTCGGTGCAGCAACTGCTGCAGGCGGTGCAGCGTGGCTTGTGCTGCGCGATCATGCCGTTGGGCAGCGAAGTCGACGACGAGTTGCGCCTGGTCCCCATCGAGGACGCCCATACCCTGGCAGCGCTCGGCCTGATCATTCGCAGCGGACAGCCGCGCTCGGCGCTGGCCGAAGCCTGCTTCGAGGAGGCCCGGACCTGGCTGGCGCCCGCCGGCTTGATAGACCCTGTCGATCAGGGTATCGGCACAACCGATTAGACGCCGCTCCGCGACAGGCCTAGGCTGGCTCCACACCTAGAACGATAGGGCCCAGCCCATGCCTTGCCAGCCTGCATGCCCGGTATCCGCCGATACCTGGGCGCCTTCCGCCGTTCCCGACGTTTACCGCTACGCCGACCTGCACCTGCCGCAGCAGATCGGCCAGGCCTCCCTTGCCGCCGAGTGTGCCCTGGCGATCAGTTACAACGGACTGAACCAGGCGGTGATGATGGCCTCGCCCGAGGACATCGAGGATTTCGTCCGCGGCTTCACCCTCAGCAGTGGCTTCGTACAGGCCATCGACGAAATCTATGAAATCCGCGTCAGCGGCCAGGGCGAATCCCTCCACGCCGAGGTCGAGATCAGCAGCCGCGCATTCTGGAACCTCAAGCGCCAGCGCCGGCAACTGGCCGGCACGTCAGGCTGCGGCCTGTGCGGCGTCGAAGCCCTGGAGCAGGCGCTGCCGCAACTGCCGGAGCGGTCGTCGCAGGCGCTGCCTCCCGCCGCCCATCTCGGCGCCCTGCGCCAGCGTATCGAGCAGGCCCAGCGACTGGCGCGCCATAGCGGCGCCCTGCATGCCGCGCTGTATTTCGACGGGCATGGCGAGCTGCGCCTGTGTCGCGAGGACATCGGCCGCCACAACGCCCTCGACAAGCTGATCGGCGCCCTGCATGGACAGGGACTGGACGCTGCGCAGGGCTTCGCCGTGGTCACCAGCCGCTGCAGCCTGGAGCTTATCCACAAGGCCGTACGCGCCGGGATCGGCACCCTGGTCAGCCTCTCCGCGCCAACCGCCCTGACCGTGCAATGGGCGCGCCGCCACCAGCTGAACCTGATCCACCAGCCCCATCACAGTGCCCCGCGGGTCTACAGCCCGGCGCCGGCCGCAACCGAGTGAGTCCGTCATGAGCCTGCAACCTCTCCAACCCCGCTACAAGCCCTACGCCGGTGCTGCCGCCGGCTGGGGCGCGCTGCGCAGCGTGGCGCACTTCTGGCTGGACAGCAAACAGCCGTTCAAGAACCTCCGCGCCCTGCTCAAGACCAACCAGAACGGCGGTTTCGACTGCCCCGGCTGCGCCTGGGGCGACTCGCCGGAAGACGGCCGGGTGAAGTTCTGCGAGAACGGTGCCAAGGCAGTCAACTGGGAAGCCACCAAGCGCCGCGTCGACACGGCGTTCTTCGCCCGTTACAGCGTCAGCGCCCTGCGCGAACAGAGCGACTACTGGCTGGAATACCAGGGCCGCCTCACCGGACCGATGCGCTACGACCCGCTCAGCGACCACTACCAGCCGATCACCTGGGACGCCGCCTTCGCCCTGGTCGCCGAGCACCTGCGCCGCCTGGATAGCCCCGACCAGGCGGAGTTCTATACCTCCGGGCGGGCCAGCAACGAGGCGGCCTACCTCTACCAGTTGTTCGTCCGCGCGTTCGGCACCAACAACTTCCCCGACTGCTCGAACATGTGCCACGAGGCCAGCGGCGTGGCACTGGGCCGCAGCGTCGGGGTCGGCAAGGGCAGCGTGACCTTCAACGACTTCGAACACGCCGACGCGATCTTCATCCTTGGGCAGAACCCCGGCACCAACCACCCGCGCATGCTCGAGCCGCTGCGCGAAGCAGTGAAGCGCGGCGCCCAGGTGGTCTGCTTCAACCCTCTCAAGGAGCGCGGCCTGGAGCGCTTCCAGCATCCGCAGAATGCGCTGGAAATGCTGACCAACGGCTCCTCGCCGCTGAACACCGCGTTCTTCCGTCCGGCACTGGGCGGCGACATGGCGGCGATCCGCGGGATCGCCAAGTTCCTCCTCGCCTGGGAGCGCGACGCCCAGGCCGAGGGTGGCGAGCCGGTATTCGACCACGCCTTCATCGCCGAGCACACCGACGGCCTCGAGGCCTACCTGGCCGAACTGGATGCCACCCCCTGGGAACACCTGGAGCGCCAGTCCGGGCTGAGCCTGGCGGAAATCGAACAGGCTGCGCGGATGTACCGGCGGGCGAACAGGGTCATCGTCTGCTGGGCGATGGGCATCACCCAACACCATCATTCGGTGGCGATCATCCAGGAAATCGTCAACCTGCAACTCCTGCGCGGCAACCTGGGCCGCCCGGGCGCCGGTCTCTGCCCGGTCCGCGGCCACAGCAACGTGCAGGGCGACCGCACCATGGGCATCAACGAGCGGCCGCCGGCGGCGCTGCTCGACGCACTGGAACGGCGCTTCGGCTTCGAAGTGCCACGCCACAACGGGCACAACGCCGTCGAGGCGATCGCCGCGATGCTCGCGGGCAAGTCGAAGGTCTTCATCGGCCTGGGCGGCAATTTCGCCCAGGCCACCCCGGACAGTCCGCGCACCCACGCCGCCCTGGCGTCATGCGACCTGACCGTGCACATCAGCACCAAGCTCAACCGCAGCCACCTGACCACCGGCCGCGACGCACTGATCCTGCCCTGCCTGGGGCGCACCGACATCGACCGCCAGGCCGAAGGCCCGCAGGCGGTCACGGTGGAAGACTCGTTCAGCATGATCCACGCGTCCTACGGACAACTGGAGCCACTCTCGCAGCAGATGCGTTCGGAACCGGCGATCATCGCCGGCATCGCCAAGGCAACCCTGGGCAACCATCCGGTGGACTGGGACGCGCTGATCGCCAACTACGAGCGCATCCGCGAGCTGATCGCCGACACCATCCCCGGTTTCGCCGACTTCAACCGCCGCGTCCGGCATCCCGGCGGCTTCTACCTCGGCAACGCCGCCGGCGAACGACGCTGGAACACCGCCAGCGGCAAGGCCAACTTCGTCGCCAACCCGCTGCCCCGCGACCTGTTGCCAGCACAGGTGCGCGACAGTGGCCTCGAACCCGACCTGATCCTGCAGACCCTGCGCTCCCATGACCAGTACAACACCACCATCTACGGCCTGGACGATCGCTATCGCGGAGTGAAGGGCCAGCGCGAAGTGGTATTCGCCAACGAGGCGGATATCCGCCGCCTGGGCTACCAGCCGGGCGACAAGGTCGACCTGGTCTCGCTGTGGAGCGATGGCATCGAACGCCGGGTACGCCGCTTCACCCTGCTCGCCTTCGACATCCCGGCCGGCCAGGCAGCCGCCTACTACCCGGAAACCAATCCCCTGGTGCCGCTGGAGAGCGTCGGCGTCGGCAGCCATACGCCGACTTCGAAGTTCATCGCGGTACGCCTGGAAAAGGCCACGGGCGACGGGCGCAT
>NZ_SCND01000149.1:0-13505 GCF_005503585.1 Pseudomonas sp. 2VD | reverse complement strand
GCCACACGTCGCTGCTCGGCGCCGCCCTGATCTTCGCCGCCAGCCTGATCCCCCTGCTGGGCAACCGCCCCGCCGAAAGGCCCCGCTGAATGCCCCACCGGGGCGCACCTTTCATGTATGATATGCGCCCCTTTTTCGTTGACTTCCAGCCACGAGAACGTCTCATGCAGCTTTCCTCGCTCACCGCGGTATCCCCCGTCGATGGCCGCTATGCCGGCAAAACCAGCAGCCTGCGTCCGATCTTCAGCGAATACGGCCTGATCCGTTTCCGCGTCATGGTGGAAGTCCGCTGGCTGCAGCGCCTCGCCGCCCACGCCGGGATTCCCGAGGTCGCGCCGTTCTCCGCCGAAGCCAACGCCCTGCTCGACAGCCTGGCCAGCGACTTCCAGCTGGAACACGCCGAACGCATCAAGGAAATCGAGCGCACCACCAACCACGACGTGAAAGCCGTGGAGTACCTGCTCAAGGAACAGGCCGCCAAGCTCCCGGAGCTGGCCGCGGTCAGCGAGTTCATCCACTTCGCCTGCACCTCCGAGGACATCAACAACCTGTCCCACGCCCTGATGCTCCGCGAGGGTCGCGACAGCGTGCTGCTGCCGCTGATGCGCCAGATCGCCGAGGCCATCCGCGAACTGGCGGTGAAATTCGCCGACGTGCCGATGCTCTCCCGCACCCACGGCCAGCCCGCCTCGCCGACCACCCTGGGCAAGGAACTGGCCAACGTCGTCTACCGCCTGGAGCGGCAGATCAAGCAGGTCGCCGGCATCGAGTTGCTGGGCAAGATCAACGGCGCCGTGGGCAACTACAACGCCCACCTGTCCGCCTATCCCGAAGTCGACTGGGAAGCCAACGCCCGCCAGTTCATCGAAGGCGACCTCGGCCTGACCTTCAACCCCTACACCACCCAGATCGAGCCGCACGACTACATCGCCGAGCTGTTCGATGCGATCGCCCGCTTCAACACCATCCTCATCGACTTCGACCGCGACGTCTGGGGCTACATCTCCCTCGGCTATTTCAAGCAGAAGACCGTGGCCGGCGAGATCGGCTCCTCGACCATGCCGCACAAGGTCAACCCGATCGACTTCGAGAACTCCGAGGGCAACCTCGGCATCGCCAACGCGCTGTTCCAGCACCTGGCCAGCAAGCTGCCGATCTCGCGCTGGCAGCGCGACCTGACCGACTCCACCGTGCTGCGCAACCTCGGTGTCGGCATCGCCCACAGCGTCATCGCCTACGAGGCCAGCCTGAAGGGCATCGGCAAGCTGGAGCTGAACGCCCAGCGCATCGCCGAGGACCTGGACGCCTGCTGGGAAGTCCTCGCCGAGCCGGTGCAGACCGTGATGCGTCGCTATGGTGTGGAAAACCCCTACGAGAAGCTGAAGGAACTGACCCGCGGCAAAGGCATCAGCGCCGAAGCCTTGCAGACTTTCATCGAAGAGCTGGCGATTCCCGCCGAGGCCAAGGTCGAGCTGAAGAAGCTGACCCCGGCCGGCTACGTCGGCAATGCCGCCGCCCAGGCCAAGCGCATCTGAGCACGCAACCCTTTTGCACGCCCGGCTGCGCCGGGCGTTTTTGTTTCAAGGACTTAACCATGAATGCTGATACTCCCCTGCAACTTCTGGGCGGACTGACCGCTGCCGAATTCCTCCGCGACTACTGGCAGCGCAAACCGCTGCTGGTCCGCCAGGCGATCCCGGACTTCGAAAGCCCGCTGTCCGCCGACGAGCTGGCCGGGCTGTCGCTGGAGGAGTCGGTGGAATCGCGCATCGTCCTCGAACACGGGAAAACCCCGTGGGAAATGCGCCGTGGCCCGTTCCAGGAGGAGGACTACCAGCACCTGCCGGAACAGGACTGGACCCTGCTGGTGCAGGCGGTCGACCAGTTCGTCCCGGAAGTCGCCCAACTGCTGGAGCAATTCCGCTTCCTGCCCAGCTGGCGGATCGACGACGTGATGATCAGCTACGCCGCTCCCGGCGGCGGCGTCGGTCCGCACTTCGACAACTACGACGTATTCCTGCTTCAGGGCCACGGACGCCGGCGCTGGAAAGTCGGACAGATGTGCAGCAGCGACAGCCCGCTGCGCGAGCACGCCGACCTACGCATCCTCGCCGACTTCGAACAGAGCGACGAGTGGGTCCTGGAGCCCGGCGACATGCTCTACCTGCCCCCGCGCCTCGCCCACTACGGCATTGCCGAAGACGAGTGCATGACCTACTCGATCGGCTTCCGCGCGCCCAGCGCCGCCGAAGTGCTGACCCATTTCACCGACTTCCTCGGCCAGTTCCTCTCCGACGAGGAGCGCTACACCGATGCCGGCCTGCAACCGGTAGGCGACGATCCGCACCAGATCCAGCGCGACGCTCTGGAGCGCCTGCAGGGCCTGATCCAGGAGCACATGAGCGACGAGCGCCTGCTGCTGACCTGGTTCGGCCAGTTCATGACCGAGCCGCGCTATCCTGAACTGGTTGCCGGCGAGGATATCCCCGAAGAGGAGCTATTCGGCGCCCTCGAGGATGGCGCGCTGCTGGTGCGCAACCCCAGCGCCCGCCTGGCCTGGAGCGAGATCGACATCGGCCTGGTGCTGTTCGCCAGCGGCCAGAGCGTACTCCTGCCCGGCCAACTCAAGGAACTGCTGAAGCTGGTCTGCTCGGCCGATGCGTTGCATCTGGAAAACCTCGGCCAATGGCTGGCCGACGACGATGCGCGTAAGCTGTTGGCGGAGTTGGTCAAACAGGGCAGTTTGGAGTTTGCAGATGAATAAGATCCGCGTACGCGTAGCCGACTGGCAGAAGGACAATGCCGAGCTGCGCCGCATCCGCGAAGCGGTCTTCATTGCCGAACAGTCGGTTCCGCCGGAACTGGAGTGGGACGCCGAAGACGACGAAGCCGTGCATTTTCTCGCCTATGAAGGCGAATACGCGATCGGCACCGCGCGCCTGCTGGGCGACGGGCACATCGGCAGGGTCTCGGTACTCAAGGACTGGCGCGGCCTGAAGGTCGGCGACGCGCTGATGCGCGCGGCCATCGAGGAAGCCGAGCGACGCGGCCTGAAGCGTCAGTTGCTGACCGCGCAGGTCTACGCCATTCCCTTCTACGAGCGACTGGGCTTCAAGGTCGATAGCGGCGAATTCCTCGATGCCGGCCTGCCCCATGTCGACATGGTTCGCGACAGCGACTGAGGCCCGATGAGCGACACCCCGGAGACCTCGCCGGCCGACCTGCCGGCCATCGAATTCAGCTCTCCGGGGCGCTTTGCGGTACGCAACCCGGCAAGCGCCGCACTACCCGCGGAACGCTGGGAACCAGCGCCATTCCGCCTCGGCGAACATGAGCCGCTGGAGCGCTTCGAGCATCCGCAGGAAGCCCGCGCCCATGCCCTGGCCCTCCTGCAGCAGGCCCGCCGCTCGCTCTGCCTGCACAGTCCCGACCTGGAAAGCTGGCTCTATCACCACAGCAGCATCCAGGAAGCCTGCACCCGTTTCCTCCTGGCCAATCCACGCAATCGCCTGCGTATCCTCGTTGGCGACAGCGCCCAGGCCGTGCGCAACGGCCACCGCCTGATCAGCCTTTCGCGCCGCCTGTCGAGCAACTGCCTGATCCGCCGGCTCAACCCGGACTACCCTAAAGAGGACGACGCCTTCCTCCTGGCCGACGACCAGGGCCTGCTACTGCGCCCGAAACCGGCGCAACCGGCGGGCTACGCCTGCTACCGTGCCGCCGGGCGGGTGCGTCAACTCCAGGCCCGCTTCGAGCAGGCCTGGGACACCAGCCTTTCCGACCCGGACCTGCGGAGCTTCCTCCTGTGACCCTGTTGCGCACCACCCTGCTCTCCTCGCTGCTGGCGACGGTCGTTCTCGGCGCCTCGGCCGCCCCGCGCACCGAAGTGATCCCGCTCAACTACCGCACCGCCGACGACGTGATGGCGGTGGCCCAGTCGGTCATCGGCAGCGAAGGCAAGGTCACCGCCTATGGCAACCAGCTGATCGTCAATGCCGAGCCGGCGAAGATCCGCGAGTTGCAATCGGTCCTGCAGCAGATCGACTCGCGCCCGCATCGCCTGCTGATCACCGTGGATACCAGCGAGAACCTGCAACAGGACAGCCGCGGCTATTCGGTGGATGGTTCGGCCAGCGCCGGCAACATCGAGATCCAGAGCGGCCGCGGCGAGGTCAACGGCAAGGATCGCGTCCGCATCATCCGTCGCTCCACCGACAGCCGTTCCGGCGGCAGCCAGCAGGTCCAGGCCACCGAGGGCTACCCGGCGCTGATCCAGGTCGGCCAGAGCGTCCCCATCACCAGCACCGCCACCGGTCCCTACGGGCAGATCTACAGCCAGACCGAATACCGCAACGTCAACCGCGGCTTCTACGTCACCGCGACGCTGACCGGCAATCTGGTGCACGTCACCATCAGCTCCAGCAATGACCGCCTCAGCCAGAGCCATCCCGGCGTCATCGATACCCAGAGCACCGACACCCGGGTCAGCGGCAAGCTCGGCGAGTGGATCACCCTGGGCGGCGTCAGCGAACAGAACCAGGCCGACCAGCGCGGCTTCGTGCGTCGCTACTCGACCCAGGGACGCGACGACACCAGCCTGCGCCTGAAAGTCGAAACCCTCGACTGACCGACGGCGCTCTTTCCAGCGCGAATTGCCTCCCGCTCCGGCAAAGCCGCGGGGCGCGGGCTCTTGCGGGCATTTTCGATGCAAACGGAAACATCTCGACCAGACAAGACCATCCGGTCACTCTTAGACCTTCGTGTAGTAGTCTTGAAAAAACACTACAAAACGTTTGACGACGGATTTTTTCCAGAGCATGATGGCCCCGCTCCCGCTAATCAGGGGCTCTGAAACGACGAGCTCCCGGTGCCTGCGCCGATACGCCCTCGGCCTCCACCGTGTTGATCTGCCCACAAGGCGGCTTGACGAGATTGCGACTGGAACGAAGTTGTCCTGAGGGACGGGGAAGCGTTTACGTATCAGCCAGATCGAAAGACTCGACAGCGAGTCGCCCACCGGCAACCACGAGCCGAACGGCACTTGAGCCAGTCGAGAAGCACGGTCCGCGAACTGTTCGTCTCCACCCCCTCCTCGGCGTCATTCTTCGCCACGGTCATTCTCTCGCCATGCAGCGGTGAGCCACCCGCAAGACAACCTTCACCAGCAGGTTTTGAGTGGGTCAGTCGGTGCTCAACCAATACATTTCTTGAAGGATTGACCATGTCCGCATATCAGAACGAGATCAAGGCAGTTGCCGCGCTGAAAGAGAAGAACGGCAGCAGCTGGAGCGCGATCAACCCCGAGTACGCAGCTCGCATGCGTATCCAGAACCGCTTCAAGACCGGCCTGGATATCGCCAAGTACACCGCGGCCATCATGCGCAAGGACATGGCCGAATACGATGCGGACTCCTCCGTCTACACCCAGTCGCTGGGTTGCTGGCACGGCTTCATCGGGCAGCAGAAGCTGATCTCGATCAAGAAGCACCTGAAGACCACCAACAAGCGCTACCTCTACCTGTCCGGTTGGATGGTCGCCGCGCTGCGCTCCGACTTCGGCCCGCTGCCGGACCAGTCCATGCACGAGAAAACCGCGGTTTCCGGCCTGATCGAAGAGCTGTACACCTTCCTGCGCCAGGCTGACGCCCGCGAGCTGGACCTGCTGTTCACCGGCCTGGACGCTGCCCGCGCCGCTGGCGACAAGGCCAAGGAAGCCGAGCTGCTGGCCCAGATCGACAACTTCGAAACCCACGTGGTGCCGATCATCGCCGACATCGACGCCGGCTTCGGCAACGCCGAGGCGACCTACCTGCTGGCCAAGAAGATGATCGAAGCCGGCGCCTGCTGCATCCAGATCGAAAACCAGGTGTCCGACGAGAAGCAGTGCGGCCACCAGGACGGCAAGGTCACCGTTCCGCACATCGACTTCCTCGCCAAGATCAATGCCGTACGCTACGCCTTCCTCGAGCTGGGCGTGGACGATGGCGTGATCGTCGCCCGTACCGACTCCCTGGGCGCCGGCCTGACCAAGCAGATCGCCGTGACCAACGAGCCGGGCGACCTGGGCGACCTGTACAACTCCTTCCTGGATTGCGAAGAGATCTCCGAGGCCGAGCTGGGCAACGGCGACGTCGTGATCAAGCGCGAAGGCAAGCTGCTGCGTCCGAAGCGCCTGGCTTCCAACCTGTTCCAGTTCCGCAAGGGCACCGGCGAAGATCGCTGCGTCCTGGACTGCATCACCTCGCTGCAGAACGGCGCCGACCTGCTCTGGATCGAAACCGAGAAGCCGCACGTCGGCCAGATCAAGGCAATGGTCGATCGCATCCGCGAAGTGATTCCGAACGCCAAGCTGGTCTACAACAACAGCCCGTCCTTCAACTGGACCCTGAACTTCCGCCAGCAGGTGTTCGATGCGTTCGTCGCCGAAGGCAAGGACGTTTCCGCCTACGACCGCAACAAGCTGATGAGCGTCGAGTACGACGACACCGAGCTGGCCAAGGTCGCCGACGAGAAGATCCGCACCTTCCAGCGCGATGGCTCGGCCCACGCCGGCATCTTCCACCACCTGATCACCCTGCCGACCTACCACACCGCCGCGCTGTCCACCGACAACCTGGCCAAGGGCTACTTCGCCGACGAAGGCATGCTGGCCTACGTGAAGGGCGTGCAGCGCCAGGAACTGCGCCAGGGCATCGCCTGCGTCAAGCACCAGAACATGGCGGGCTCCGACATCGGCGACAACCATAAAGAGTACTTCGCTGGCGAAGCCGCTCTGAAGGCCAGCGGCAAAGACAACACCATGAACCAGTTCCACTAAGGAACAGGGGCCAGCCGGGCAGCCACGATCTGCCCGGCCCGCCTCGCGAAAACCCCGGCTCCGGCCGGGGTTTTTCATTTCCGGATCATGGCAAAAGGCCTCGAGTGCCTGTCATCGTCCCGTCGCTTTCAGCGGTTAGCGTCAATGCTCCGTCGATCAGCCCACAAGGAGCACGTCCGTGAGCCTGGAGAAAAAAGATGCCATCCTGTTCGGTGATGGCGACGAGTTGCCCAGCAACCATTCGAACAACCCGCACATGAACGACCTGATCGCCGGCCTCGGCCGCCGCCAGGTCCTGGCCGGCGGCGCGGCGCTCGGCGCCCTCGCCTTCCTCGGCGTCGCGCTCCCCGCCAGCGCCGCTCCCGCCGAAGCGCAGGCGCCCGCCGCGGAAGGCCTGCGCGGCTTGCCTTTCAAACGCCGCAACCGCTTACCCTTCGAAGCCCTCGCCAGCGGCCGCGCCGATACCATCCGGGTGCCCGCCGGCTACAAGGCGACGCCCTTCATACCCTGGGGCACCCCGATCAGCGGCAGTTATCCGGGATTCCTCGACGACGCCAGCAACAGCGCCCAGGACCAGGCCGAACAGATCGGCATGCACCACGACGGCATGCACTTCTTCCCGATCGACGCGCAGTTCGGCTTCGGCGGCGGACACATCAGCAACCATGGCCTGCTGGTGCTCAACCATGAATACATCGACGCGCCGCTGCTGCACACCAATGGCCCGACCGTGGTCGATGGCAAGCGCACCGTCGCCGATGAAGTGCGCAAGGAAATCAACGCCCATGGCGTTTCCGTCGTGGAGATCCGTCGCAACGTGCGTGGCGAGTGGAATGTCGTACCGTCGCAACGCAATCGGCGGATCACCGCCGCCACGCCGATGCGTATCGCCGGCCCGGCGCGCGGCCACGAACTGCTGCGCACCCGCCACAGTCCGGACGGCACCCGCACCCGCGGCACCCACAACAACTGTTCCAACGGTTTCACCCCCTGGGGCACCTACCTCACCTGCGAGGAGAACTGGGTCGGCTATTTCTCCACCCAGGACAGCGAACTGCCGCGCGAACTGACCCGCTACGGCATTCGCAACACCAGCCGTTTCGGCTGGGAGACCCTGGCGGGCGACGAGTTCGAGCGCTTCGACGCCACCCGCAAGGGCAAACAGGCCCAGGACGACTACCGCAACGAACCGAACAACTTCGGCTGGATCGTCGAGATCGACCCGTTCGACCCACAATCGGTACCGGTCAAGCGCACCGCTCTCGGCCGCTTCGCCCACGAAGGCCTGGTCTTCGCCCCGGTCAAGCCGGGCCGCCAGGTAGTCTGCTACTCTGGCGACGACTCGCAGAACGAGTACATCTACAAGTACGTCAGCCGCGACAAGTTCCGTCCGGGTCGCAGCAACGCTCGCCTGCTCGACGAAGGCACCCTCTACGTCGCCCGCTTCAACGCCGATGGCAGTGGCCAGTGGCTGCCGCTGGACATCGCCGACGGCAACTTCCGCGCGGCCTGTCGCAAGGCCGGGGTGAGCTTCGCCGACCAGGGCGAAGTGCTGATCAACACCCGCCTGGCCGCCGATGTCCTCGGCGCGACCAAGATGGATCGCCCGGAGTGGGGCGCGGTCAACCCGGACAACGGTGACGTCTACTTCACCCTCACCAACAACACGTCGCGCACCGTCGCCGACGCGGCCAACCCACGGGTGAAGAACGCCTACGGCCATATCATCCGCTGGCGCGAACGCAGCCGCGACTATGCCGGCCAACGCTTCACCTGGGACCTGTTCATGCTCGCCGGTCCCGGCGAAGACAGCCGCGGCCCGGACGGCAAGCCGCTGAACCAGGACAATATCCTGGCCAGCCCCGACGGCCTCTGGTTCGACCCGGAAGGCCGCCTGTGGATCCAGACCGACATGAGCGGCAGCCAGTTGAGCAGCGGCCCGTTCGGCAACAACCAGATGCTGGTGGCCGACCCGCGCACCGGCGAACTGAAGCGCTTCCTCACCGGTCCGCTGGGTTGCGAGGTGACCGGCATTGCCGCGACGCCGGACTTCCGTACGCTGTTCATCAACATCCAGCACCCGGGGGAAGGCTCGACCGCCGATAACCTCCTCAGCACCTGGCCGGACGGGCCGGGCCGCCGGCCACGCTCGGCCACCGTGGTGATCACCCGCGAAGACGGCCGACGCCTGCTCTGACGCGCCACGACGACCTGCGTTGGCCGGAATGCCGGCGCAGGTCGCCGCTACAGCCGTGGGCAAGCCCGGGCAAAGCGGGTGGAATGCAGGCTCCCCTCTCTATGGAAGGACGCCAGCATGCCCAAGCGCAATCGTCTCAGCCGCGCCGTCGGCGCCATCAACCTCCTCCCCCGCCGCCTGCGCAGCCGCAGCCTGACGCTGCTGCTGGGCTCCCAGGTGCGCTTCGCCGGTACGGCGAGGGTGCGCATCCATGAACTGGGGCAGGAGCGCGCCATCCTCAGCCTGAAGAACCGTCGACCGGTGCAGAACCACATAAAAGGTATCCATGCCGCAGCGATGGCCTTGCTCGCCGAGTCGGCCAGCGGCTTCCTGGTCGGAATGAACGTACCGGACGACAAGCTGCCGCTGATCAAGACCATGAAGATCGACTATCTCAAGCGCGCCCAGGGCGACCTGACCGCCATCGCGACGCTGGAGGCCGGACAGATCGAGCAGATCCGGCAACAGGACAAGGGCGAGGTCCGCGTGGCGGTGCTGGTCAGCGACGAGAACGGCAACCAGCCGATCGCCTGCGAGATGGTCTGGGCCTGGGTCGGCAAGAAACCCCGGGACGCTACCGCAGCCCCTAGGTAGCGCACCTCCAGAGCGACTACATCTGCGCTGCGAAGCGAACCGCCGCAAACCTTGCCCAGCGCCTTCGCATCCGTCACGAAGAACCGCGGGCGCAGCCCCACGCGGCGCCACAGCCGGGTTGCCATGGTGCGGAAAGAAGAAAAACCGCCATGCGCCCGGCCCGGAAAATATTCCCGGTTTAATGCAATAACGGATTGATCGCGAGTAATTACCAATAAAAGGGTAAACAATAGTAACGCGGCGAAGAATATATGTAGCGAAGTTATACGGATGCGACATTGCAAACGATATTCATTATCGTTTGAGGTCTTGCAAAGAGCCCTCCCCCACGCTTCGCGGCAATACGACCAAAAGCCAGCCAGGCCGCGCCATTTCTCGCAGAGACAGCATTCACGAGGCTTTCGGGGATTAACCAAAGCGCTGGAAAAAGCAGAGAAGCGTCTGTTTGTGTTAGAAAAATTTACTTGTCCGGCGCTTTGGGCATAAAATCGGAAAGATACATACAACCCTTAGCTCACTACGCAGCGGGTTGCACAAGAAGTCGGGCATTGCGCCCAGAACCCACGATCTTATATATCCGGTACAGAAGGAGTATCAGCATGCCAAACCCAGCTGAACTTGCAGCTCATCACTGGGGATTCGCTGCCTTCCTTCTAGGGGTCGTTGGCCTTCTCGCCTTCATGCTAGGGGTTTCGTCCCTGCTTGGCAGCAAGGCATTTGGTCGCAGCAAGAACGAACCCTTCGAATCCGGGATCGTCCCCACCGGAGGCGCACGCCTGCGTCTCTCGGCAAAATTCTATCTGGTCGCGATGCTCTTCGTGATCTTCGACGTCGAAGCCCTCTTCCTCTTCGCCTGGTCGGTGTCGGTTCGCGAAAGCGGCTGGGCCGGCCTGATCGAGGCAACCATTTTCATAGCAATTCTGTTGGCGGGTCTTGTCTATCTTTGGCGGATCGGTGCGCTCGATTGGGCTCCCGAAAGCCGTCGCAAGCGGCAGGCGAAGCTAAAACAATGAGGCTTTGGCGATGCAATACAAACTTACCCGGATCGATCCCGATGCGGCCAACGACCAATACCCGATAGGCGAACGGGAAACCGTAGCCGACCCGCTGGTCGAGGGCCAGGTTCACAAGAACATCTTCATGGGCAAGCTCGAGGATGTGCTGAACTCCACCGTCAACTGGGGTCGCAAGAACTCGCTCTGGCCCTATAACTTCGGGCTGTCGTGCTGCTACGTGGAGATGACCACCGCCTTCACCGCGCCGCACGATATCGCCCGCTTCGGCGCCGAAGTGATCCGGGCGTCGCCGCGCCAGGCCGACTTCATGGTCATCGCCGGCACCTGCTTCATCAAGATGGCCCCGGTCATCCAGCGCCTCTACGAGCAGATGCTCGAACCCAAGTGGGTCATCTCCATGGGCTCGTGCGCCAATTCCGGCGGCATGTACGACATCTATTCGGTGGTCCAGGGGGTCGACAAGTTCCTCCCCGTGGACGTCTACATCCCCGGCTGCCCGCCCCGTCCGGAGGCGTTCCTGCAAGGCCTGATGCTGCTGCAGGAATCCATCGGCCAGGAGCGCCGCCCGTTGTCCTGGGTCGTTGGCGACCAGGGGGTCTACCGCGCCGAAATGCCGGCCCAGAAAGACCTGAAACGCGAGCAGCGCATCCAGGTGACCAACCTGCGCAGCCCCGACGAAGTGTGATCCGGAACTCCCGGCCAGCCCCGCTGGCCGGCCGAGACCAGCCGCGTTCACCCCACCGTTGACCGAAAGCGACCGAGACCATGACTGCAGACTCCGCTCTGTACATCCCGCCTTACAAGGCAGACGACCAGGATATCGTCGTCGAACTGAATTCCCGCTTTGGCGCCGAGACCTTCACCGTCCAGCCCACCCGTACCGGCATGCCGGTGCTCTGGGTCCCGCGCGAAAGACTGATCGAAGTCCTGACCTTCCTCCGTCAGGTACCCAAGCCCTACGTGATGCTCTACGACCTGCACGGCGTCGACGAGCGGCTGCGCACCCATCGCCGCGGCCTGCCGAGCGCCGACTTCAGCGTGTTCTACCACCTGATGTCGCTGGAGCGTAATAGTGACGTGATGATCAAGGTCGCCTTGTCCGAGCGCGACCTCAACCTGCCCACCGCCACCCGTATCTGGCCCAACGCCAACTGGTACGAGCGCGAAGTGTGGGACATGTACGGCATCACCTTCACCGGCCACCCGCACCTGACCCGCATGCTGATGCCGCCGACCTGGCAGGGCCATCCGCTGCGCAAGGACTACCCGGCGCGCGCCACCGAGTTCGATCCCTACTCCCTGTCCGCCGCCAAGCAGGACCTGGAGCAGGAGGCCCTGCGCTTCAAGCCGGAAGACTGGGGCATGAAGCGCCACGGCGAGAACGAGGACTACATGTTCCTCAACCTCGGCCCGAACCACCCGTCCGCCCACGGCGCGTTCCGCATCATCCTGCAACTGGACGGCGAGGAGATCATCGACTGCGTCCCGGAGATCGGCTACCACCACCGCGGCGCCGAGAAGATGGCCGAGCGCCAGTCCTGGCACAGTTTCATCCCCTACACCGACCGCATCGACTACCTCGGCGGGGTGATGAACAACCTGCCCTACGTACTCTCGGTGGAGAAGCTCGCCGGGATCAAGGTGCCGCAGCGGGTCGACGTGATCCGGATCATGATGGCGGAGTTCTTCCGTATCCTGAACCACCTGCTGTACCTGGGCACCTATATCCAGGACGTCGGCGCCATGACCCCGGTGTTCTTCACCTTCACCGACCGCCAGCGCGCCTACAAGGTGGTCGAGGCCATCACCGGCTTCCGCCTGCACCCGGCCTGGTACCGCATCGGCGGCGTCGCCCACGACCTGCCGCGCGGCTGGGACAAGCTGGTCCGCGAGTTCCTCGACTGGATGCCCAAGCGCCTCGACGAGTACGAGACCGCGGCCCTGAAGAACAGCATCCTGCGCGGCCGGACCATCGGCGTCGCCCAGTACAACACCAAGGAAGCCCTCGAGTGGGGCACCACCGGCGCCGGCCTGCGCGCCACCGGTTGCGACTTCGACCTGCGCAAGGCCCGCCCCTACTCCGGCTACGAGAACTTCGAGTTCGAGGTACCGCTGGCCCACAACGGCGACGCCTACGACCGCTGCATGGTCAAGATGGGCGAGATGCGCCAGAGCCTGCGGATCATCGAACAGTGCCTGAAGAACATGCCGGAAGGCCCGTACAAGGCCGACCATCCGCTGACCACGCCGCCGCCGAAAGAACGCACGCTGCAACACATCGAAACCCTGATCACCCACTTCCTGCAGGTTTCCTGGGGCCCGGTCATGCCGGCCAACGAAGCCTTCCAGATGATCGAGGCGACCAAGGGTATCAACAGCTACTACCTGACCAGCGACGGCAGCACCATGAGCTACCGCACGCGTATCCGGACGCCCAGCTTCGCGCACCTGCAACAGATCCCCTCGGTGATCAACGGCAGCATGATCGCGGATCTGATCGCCTACCTGGGTAGCATCGATTTCGTTATGGCTGACGTGGACCGCTGACATGAGCCAGAGCAACCTGATTCAGACCGACCGTTTCGTCCTCAGCGAAACCGAGCGCTCGTCCATCGAGCATGAAATGCATCACTACGAGGACCCGCGCGCGGCGTCCATCGAAGCCCTGAAGATCGTCCAGAAGCAGCGCGGCTGGGTGCCGGACGGCGCCATCCCGGCGATCGGCGAGGTGCTGGGGATCCCGGCCAGCGACGTCGAAGGCGTCGCCACCTTCTATAGTCAGATATTCCGCCAGCCGGTGGGCCGCCACATCATCCGCGTCTGCGACAGCATGGTCTGCTAC